>DBXU01000060.1:26757-29100 GCA_002310075.1 Bacteroidales bacterium UBA1204
ACTGATTTAACATCGATCTGCACACCCGGACTCATCGTGCTAGAGATATAAATGCTCTTCACATAGGTACCTTTAGCAGCTGCTGGTTTCAACTTGATAACGGTTTGGATCAGCTCCTTGGCGTTATCAAAAATCTGCTCAGGAGAGAAACTGACCTTTGCGACTCCGGCATTGATAATACCGTACTTGTCGACCTTGAAGTCGATCTTACCGGCCTTTACTTCTTGAACGGCTTTTGCGACATCCATCGTAACAGTGCCTGTCTTGGGGTTCGGCATCAATCCACGGGGACCGAGGATACGACCCAACGCACCAACTTTAGGCATGATGTTAGGAGTAGTGATCACAATGTCAATATCGGTCCAACCGTCTTTGATCTTTTGGATGTAATCATCCAAACCGACGTAATCAGCACCAGCGTCTAAAGCTTCTTGAGCCTTGTCCGGGTTACAAAGAACCAGAACGCGAACAACTTTACCTGTTCCATGAGGCAGTGTGACAGAACCGCGAACCATTTGATTGGCCTTACGGGGGTCAACGCCCAAACGGATATTCAGGTCAACTGAAGCATCAAATTTGGTGTAAGTGATCTGTTTTACGATATCAACCGCTTCGCTTAAGGAGTAACTCTTGCTTTTGTCGAACTTAGCCAAAGCTTCTTTCCTTTGTTTAGTAACTTTTGACATTTAAACTAACTTTTTTTGTTCTACAAATGCATTAAAGACTTAGTCTTTTTTTAAAGGTGATTCGCCTGTAATCTTGACTCCCATACTACGGGCAGTGCCAGCCACCATTGACATGGCTGACTCAATCGTGAAGCAATTCATGTCCTTCATCTTGCCAGTGGCGATTTCTCTCACCTGATCCCAAGTCAGAGAACCAACCTTCGAACGGTTAGGCTCTTTGGAACCTGATTTGAGCTTAGCCATTTCAAGAATGGAGACAGCCACCGGGGAAGCCTTAACGATGAAATCGAAAGACTTGTCCTTGTACACAGTGATGATGACGGGCAAAACCTTGCCAGCCTGATCTTGTGTACGGGCGTTGAACTGCTTGCAGAATTCCATAATATTCACACCCTTTGAACCCAAAGCAGGACCAACGGGCGGAGCAGGATTCGCGGCTCCTCCTTTAATCTGCAGTTTAATTAATCCGCTTACTTCTTTTGCCATTTTAAAATCCCTTAATTTAAGTGTAATAAGGCAACATTAACAATATAAACTAACTCTCAAGTTTCACTTGGAAGAAGCTCAGTTCAAGAGGAGTCTTACGTCCAAAAATCTTAACAGCGACCTTGAGTTTCTTTTTCTCCTCGTTCACCTCTTCAATGACACCATTGAAAGTACTGAACGGACCGTCGTTGACGATTACGGACTGACCCACCATAAACATGACATCGCTCCCGGCGCCCATGCTCTGCAACTCATCCACCTTACCGAGGATGCGCTTCACTTCGATAGGACGTAAAGGATCGGGTTCTCCGTTTGTACCCAAAAAACCGAGTACATTAGGAACATCCTTGATGACGTGAACGACCTCGCCCACCAAGACAGCCTCAACAAGTACATAGCCCGGCAGGTAGTTGCGCTCTTTGCACACCTTCTTGCCGTTCTTTACCTCGAAGTACTTCTCGGTCGGAATCAAAACAGTAGAAATGAGGTCCTGCAGGTTCAGCCTCTTGATTTCGGACTCAAGGTATTCCTTAACCTTTTTTTCCTTACCAGAGATGGCCTTGACCACATACCATTTCTTCTCGTTTGTGTCGCTCATCTTCTTCAAATAAATTAGTTAGTTAGCCTATAATGCTCACCAAGATTCAATATACCTCTATCAGAAGAGTCTATAAAACGCTTCCAAAAGATGTTGAAAAGAAAAGTCCATCAGAAAAACCACCAAAGCGATTAATAGGGAAGCAATGGACACAACAATTACGCTACTTTGCAATTCTTTCCAAGTAGGCCAAGTCACCTTGTCCTTCAACTCGGTATAGCATTCTTTAATGTAGTTTATGAATTTCATCTTAGTATTGAACCTTAATAAAAAGCACGGGCGGAAAGGCTCGAACTCTCGACACTCGGTTTTGGAGACCGATGCTCTACCAACTGAGCTACGCCCGTAAATTAAGGGTGGGGGTTACCCACCCTTGATTGAATGTTTTGATTAATCGTCGATGATTTCGATCACCTGACCGGAACCAACGGTACGGCCACCTTCACGGATAGCGAAGCGGAGACCCTTGTCCATGGCGATGTCAGCAATCAACTTAACGTCGATGGTGACGTGGTCACCAGGCATGACCATTTCCATGCCTTCAGGAAGGGTGATCTCACCAGTAACGTCGGT
>DBXU01000043.1:0-709 GCA_002310075.1 Bacteroidales bacterium UBA1204
TGCTTCGTCGAACAAACCGACAAATACTGCGAGATACTGGAAAAGTGGTTGGAGGAGTGCGATTAAGCTTTAAATAAAACTTGCTTTCGCATATTTACAATGTCCATCACATTGCCGAAGATGCTGAAAATGCCGAAACCCATAAACAATGAGAGCGCAGTGGTGACGATGATTCGGGAGTGCTTGCTAAGCCATAACAGGGTGGCCGACTGCGCATTAAATGTGAAAAGCGGGACCTCGGCGGGCATGGAAAGCACGAAAGCGATGGTGATGGCACCACTGGTGATACCCACGACAAAAGCTGCCACCATGGCCCATTTGTAACGGCGAATCGTAGCCTCTTGGTGCTGTTTGACATACTCCACGGCATCCAAACGCTTGTTGAGCGATGCCATAAAGGTCTCGTTGTCATCGAAATGCGGTTGCTGGGCGAGGAAGAGTTCCTCAAGTTCTTTGTCTTTATTCATGGCTTCAGTTTCTCCTTTAGTTTGTCGCGTCCGCGCGAGAGTTGTTTCTTGACGGCATCTTCCGATGTCTCGGTGATGGCCGCTATTTCCTTGATATTGTATCCGTTGAAATAGAATAGCGTGATGGCCGAACGTTCCTTGGGCGGCAGGGTGCGCAAGGCAAGATAGAGGTCTTGGTGCGCAAAGGAAGCGTCGGTGGCAGTGCTGCTGACGAGCGCCCGTGCCTCGTCGAGGCTTTCCGT
>DBXU01000043.1:716-2232 GCA_002310075.1 Bacteroidales bacterium UBA1204
GAAGGTGTTGTGCGCAATCTTAAACAACCACGAGCGAAACCGTCCCTTCTCCTGATAGCCTGCTGAAGAGAGGTAAGCCTTGACCAAAGCGTCTTGCGCAAGGTCGTCGGCTTCGTCCTTGTTGCCGCAGCAGAGGTAGAGCAAGAAGCCTCGAAGTGCCTCTTGCTCTTGTTCCACAAGTGCTATGAATCCTTCGCGTGTCACGGGTTAGGCCTGTGTGGTAGTTTTGCTTTCTTCGGCTTCAATCTCCTTGGCGAGCATCTTTCTACCTACGCCATAGTTGATGATGAAAGCGGCACCTATGGCCAGAAGAATCACGCCGAAAGCAATGGCGGTCTCAACATCATCTGCCATGTGAATCTTCTGTGTATCTTTGCTTATTGTATTAATAAGGAAGATGCCAAATCCAATCAAACCGATGCCAACTATGGAAGTGATGCAGCCCCACAGCAGTTTGGTGAGCAGTTTCTCCTTCAGTAGTTTTGGCTTGCGAGAAACCTTCTTGAGTATTTCCTCGACATCCATGTCGGGATTTTTCTCCAAAGCCGCCGTGACGATTTGTGTGCGAGCATTGGTCTCGTTCATTTTACGACGTGTTTCCATCCAAATGAAGATAATGGGAAGTACGCATCCGCATAAAATGATGGGTAACATGTTGATGAATTCCACCCAAATTACATTGCTATTCATTTTCTTTTCGTTTTAAGTGTTAGACTTCTGTTTTTTGAACCAGTTCGCCCATATAACAAGTCTGGATGGCAAAAGGTGACGTCAGGAGTGAAATAATAGTTATTCGTTTGTCTGTTTGTCCTGTTCAAGCTCCTCTATGGCCTGTTTGAGAATTTCCTCTTCCTCAAACAACTCTTTTATCAACTGTTCATTAGAGATTCCATAATCTTCTCCATAATCTTCATTTACCACGCGTTGGTTGCTGAATTCTTTCAGTTCCTCTTCGCTTACTTTCATCATCTGCATACAACGGTTGCGTGTTGCCTGGAAGGACTTCAAAAACGCGTAACTGGTGTAATAATACGTTGGAAAACCGATGTCAAGGAAGCTTTCTATGTTTTGAGCGTATCCCGATTCGAGCACCTTCTTTTTCAATTCATCCAACACTTGTTGTTGGTAAGAACGACGCTGGCTGTAAAAAGAAGAGACCTCGTGGACAAAGTTGACATTGCCGAGGGTGTTGAATGTCTCGATATTAGAAGAGAAAATGTTTTCTGTCGTTTCAGAAAACTCCTCAGAGGCAACCGTAACGGCTGGCATGATATAGAAACGCAGACTGTCGTAATACTCAGGGTGACGCGCAACCTCTAATTCCACTTCTTTTGCCTGATGAATTGCGGATTCGGCTTTTTGCACCTGTTCAATGGTTTTGTCAAAGTCATAGAGGATCATCATGACCATTTCTTTCTTGGCGGCCGCTTTATGGCGTCTATCGATGATGGCCGAGGTGCCGAAGGTGAGTATGATGGAGAAGGTTGTCGCAAGAAGCGTCAACAGAAACTGTTTG
>DBXU01000043.1:2340-33705 GCA_002310075.1 Bacteroidales bacterium UBA1204
TCCTTGAAAGGCGTCCAGTTGCCGCAGATGACGCCATCATGCGCGATAACAGGCTGGAAGATGCCGCTGTTGTTGTGGGCCTTGTGGCTAAAATCAGGCGAGAGGACAATGTCGCGGCTTTTGTAGCCGATGAGATATTCATCGTAAGGCGGAATCAAGAGATATTTGCCTTTGCGGAAACCACGGGTGCGGCAATCATCCGTAATATAAAAATCCCTGCGTTGAGACGCACGGCCGTGCGTCTCAATATGCAGGTAATCACCTAAAATCTCAATTCCCCGCCTGCAATCGTTGATATTCAGCCCCGACCACCACACGAAATCCTCCAAGGTGGCAGGCTGGCGGCTTTGGAAATATTTCCTGGCCAGCATCGCTAAAGCCTCATCACGGTTCATTTTGATATGGGTTTTCACCTTATCGGCGGCGAGGGCGTATGTCGCCTTCATCGGCAACAGGTCGCCGCTGCAAAGCGTCCCCGACAACTCGGCATAGCGGATGTGGTACGACAGACGATGGTCGTCCATGTGGATGTCTTTCTCCGCCAAGGCCTCAACGAAGTCTTCCTTGGTCACACTACCCTTGTCGGTAGCCGTCTGAACAAGGATTTCCCTGATGCGTTTTACCTCCTCATCAGGGATGCTAATCTTATTACTGCTCATCCAGCCCTTGATGACTGCCAATGCCTTCGCCGAACAAAGTTCGAGCAAGGGCCAATAGTCCTCGACCGACACGAGTTGCCAAGTGCCACGCATCAGGTGCAGACGGATGATTTGTCCGCTGTCGAAGGCCTTCTTAAAGGCCTTGGCAGAGGGTTTCTTGGTCCGCATCGCCACCGCCCAACGCATCAGGCGGTACTCCTGCGCCTGCATCGCACCCATGTGGTTGACCACCGCTTCGGGCTTGTCAAACTGTGGGCAAATGAGCTGCTGGTTGAGTAATCGGATGGCGACGGGATTCATTGCGGGGCTTATTTGAACTTGGACATGAACTTCTCGCTCTCTACGACAAAACGCTCGTGGATGCCTTCGCCGACAAGCGTTGTGTCTTCAAAACACTTCACTTCGAACACCAGGCGGCGACGGTCCACTTCAACGAGTTCGGCATCGCAACGGATGGTGCTGCCTACCGGACTGGCCTTCAAATGCTTGATGTTCACGGCAATGCCGACGGTAGTGTTGCCGTCGCCAATCTTGTCGCAAACGGCCATCAGGCAGGTCTTTTCCATAAGGGCAATCATGGCGGGGGTGGCAAACACCTCCAAGGCGCCTGAACCATAAACGGCGGCAGTGTCTTTATGCTCAACCACAAGCTGTTCGTTGTGGCATAAGCCTTTCAGGGTATCGAATTCTGTCATCATATCGCTATAATTTGTCGCAAAAGTAGAGTTTTCACACTTTTTCTGCAAGTTTCGGTTTTAATAATGAAAGAATTACGTATTTTCGCCTTCATTATGAAACAAATACACATTCAGGAAGAGGCGGCACGCTGCCTGTTGTGTGAGGATGCACCTTGCACGAAAGCGTGTGGAAAAGGCGATTTGTCACGTGCCATCCGTGCCATCCGTTTCGGTAACGAGAAAAACGTTTGGCGGTGGTTGGAGGGTTGCTCCGATGCCGACTTCGAACGTGCCGAACAGGCATGCATCCATTATGACCGACCTATTAGAATTAAGGAGATGGTTGCGGCGCTTCGTCGCAATGATGTTGCAACAGACAGAACGAAGGTCAGTCTTGCCATTGATTTCTGCGGCATACCCTGTGAGAATCCGTTTTTTCTGGCCTCGTCAGCCATCTGCACCAACTATGAGATGGTGGCACGCGCTTTCGACATGGGTTGGGCTGGTGTCTTCTATAAAACCATCTGCAAGCAGGACATCCATGAGGTATCGCCCCGCTTTGATGCCGTCAAAGAAGGCTCTTCGTTTGCCGGCTTCCGCAACATGGAGCAACTGAGCGAGAACCCTTTCGAGGTGGACTTCGACATCCTACGCCGCTTGAAGCAGAATTATCCGACCAAGGTGGTCGTGGCAAGCATTATGGGTGAGTATGAAGAGGATTGGATCGAGCTGGCGAAGATGGCAGAAGAGGCTGGTTGTGATGCGGTGGAACTGAACTACTCCTGTCCCCAAATGCGACTGGCAGGCATGGGCAGCGATGTGGGGCAAGATCCCGAACTGGTGACTTTCTATACGGCATATGTGAAGCGTAATGTGAAGATTCCTGTAATCCCGAAAATGACACCCAACATCACGCAAATCAACCAACCCGCCATGGGTGCTTATTTTGCCGGTGCTGACGCCATTTCAGCCATCAATACCATCAAGAGCGTTACGATGACCCACGAGGCTAGGGTGGGTGAAAAATGGACCATCTCGGGATATTCGGGCCGTTCAGTGAAGCCCGTCGCCCTCCGTTTTATCCTTGAGATGGCGAAAAATCCTATCCTTAATAAAAAGAGAATCCAATTGAGTGGCATCGGCGGCATTGAGACCTGGCGCGACGCCTTGGAGTTTATACAGTTGGGTTGCCGTAATGTGCAAGTCTGCACCGCCGTGATGCAATATGGTTATCGTATCATCGACGATCTCGTTTTAGGCCTGCAAACCTATCTACAAGAGCGTGGCATTGAGCATCTTGAGGACATCGTAGGCGAGCAGCTGCCTGCGTTTGTTTTGCCTTCCGACCTTGACCGCGAGACCATGGTTTTTCCCAAGGTTGACCGTGAGAGGTGTATCGGTTGTGGCCGCTGCTACCTCTCCTGTAGGGATGGAGGTCATCAGGCCATCACTTTCGACCTTGACACTCGCCAGCCTCACATCGACGGTACAAAATGTGTTGGCTGTCATCTTTGTCGCCTCGTATGCCCCGTAGGTGCCATGGGCCTCACACGACGTATCCACAAAAAACAAAAAGAGTAATACCACTTTCATAAAAAGGCGTACTTTTGCAATCCATGAAAGACAAAAGACTGCTCATATTTTTCTTCCTTTGGCTCTTCGGAGTCCAGCCTTTGTTTGCCCAGCGCCTCGGCGGTGGCCTGATGCTTGGCCCAGCAATCTCCACCATGCGCATCAGCGGCAACGACAGCACGCGTTTTCGTCCCGATCTCACGGGTGGTGTGCGCCTTGCCCTCATTCCAGAGCATTCTATCATCGGCGCCGAAATCGATGTGATTTATTCGCGACAAGGCATGAGCTCGAAGAAAGGTTTGGATGCAAGCAACAACACAGTGCGCTTCATGGAGAAGTCGCACTACATCAATGTGCCGCTGCTGCTCAACATCTACCTCCGCAGGTGGAATGATGACGACGAGGACGAATCCATGATCCCGCGGCTTCGCATCGGACCACAAGTAGGCTTTTGCATAGGCGGCAACGACATTATGGAGGTGAAAGGCAAAAAGAAACAACAGTTCATCACACCTTGGGAGTCAGGCAGCTTCAACCGCATCGATTATGGCGTCACGGCGGCTTTGAGCTATTGGTTCGTCGAGGTGCGCTACACCTTCGGCATGGCCAATGTCTTCAAGGAAGGCGCGAAATCCACCAACCATGTCATTTCGGTGACTTGGTCGGATATATGGTGAGATTAATAGTGTGGTAAAATATACCACAGTTTTGTGGAATATTATGCCTAATTTCCGTGTTTTTTACTACGCAATGGTTCCTAAATGCTTTTTTAGTGTATTTTTGTTTGTCAAACCAATAATGCAGGCAGATTATAAGTAAATAAAGGGACTTATATACATATCATATACATCAATATAAGCATTTGATGTGCGTTTCGGTGGCGTGGAAATCTGGAAAATTTCATGTGGGCCAATAAGAAAGAAGCACAAGTGCTTGCGGCTATGGTCGTGAGCTTCTTCTATTTGGCCAACGGGTATTCCAGAACCTCCACGCAAATGAGACGGGTTCACGACCTTTTTCGTGCCTGTTTTGGGGAGGGAAAACCGCGATGATGAAGATACACATAGGGGAGATGATCCGCAGGGAATTGAAGGCCCAAGGGCGCACCATGACCTGGTTTGCCAACGCCATCCACAGCGACCGCTCCAATGCCTACAAGATGCTGAAACGCGACAGCATCGACCTGGCCTTGCTCAACAAGATCTGCCAGCTGCTTCACCACGACTTTTTCCGCGACTGCTCCGATGCGCTCCGTTCCAACGCCCAGCCTTGGACGGGCAGCGCGCCTGCTGGGGAGCAGGACTTCTGACCCCGACGATTGTGGTAGAATTAACCACATTTATGTTGCCTTATTTGCCGCTTTAAAACGCTGTTAATCTGTTGATTAATGGTAATTTTGCAGCCGATTTATAGTGTATTGCAATAACTGAAGAAAAATGACTGTTGACAACACCGCCACATGCTTCCATGCCGGCCGGTTCCTCAGCGAGATGCTGGAGGGCCAAGGGCATGATGTGCAGTGGCTTGCCGCCAAGACCGGGATGGGGGAGGAGGCTGTGAGGCAGTTGCTCGGCCGGTCCAACATGGATGCCGCCCTCTTTGTGCAGATGGGCGAGGCCGTGACCCCCGACTTCCTGCAACGCTTGGAGGCGGTGATGTTTGAAGGAAATGAAATACGTTGATAGACAATAAATAAGATACAATAGAAATATTAACAAAAAATGCAAATGAGAAAAGAATTACAACTGAAGAAAAGCCTGGCCCTGCTTGGCCACGGCAAATGGAAAAGCGCCCTCGGGCACACCTTATTAATTATAGGGATGGTGCTGATGAGCCTGGGCGTGTATGGACAGCAAATGACCCCAGTGCCTGATGGCCTGAAGATGGAAAAGAAATGGCAATCTGACGACCCCACAGGCCGCACGGGTAACATCCTTGTGGAGGCCTTCGTGACGGGCCACTCCGTTGCCCAACACGTACCTACCGACATCGTCCTCGTACTCGACGTCTCGGGATCTATGGATGAGCATTTGTATGATCCCGTGGAGACCCCTACGAACGGATGGACATACAACAATTATGGTAGTAACCAATATTACTACAGATATGTTGACAACAATGACCAGGTTACGTTTTATTTAGTAAGGCAGAGGTATAGCTATAGCAACAGAAGGTATTATCTATCTTATTATGATGAAAACGGTGACCGTGTTGGTAATATAGGTTATAGCAATAGTGCAACTGGTGTGATTTATACAGGTGTTCTCTATGAACAACAGGAAACGACCAAAATGGAAGCATTGCAGACATCAGTAGGCTTGTTTGTTGACATCATCGCCAATGATGCCACCCAGCATGATGTGGACCACCGCATCAGTATCGTGAAATATGCAGGGAACTGCTTCTATGGAGCCGATACGGAAACTGAAGATCCAGCAACAGCTACTGGTGCTTCAAGCCTCACTGAAGGCAACAATATGTATAATGGAGGAACTTATTGGGATCCTGTGTATTATAATTACACAGAGGTCCTCATTCACCGTAGGGATCCGAGAACCGATGCCACTTATATCAAAAATCAGGTTGACGCCATGCAACCTGGAGGTGCCACGTCTGCAGATTTTGGCATGTACAAAGCCCGGTACGTGTTGGCCAGCATCCCTGCTGAAGAGTTTGAGGAGCGCAACAAGGTGGTGGTGATGTTCACCGATGGTTCGCCAACACACGTAAATGGTTTTGTCCAAAGTGTTGCCAATAGTACCATTAATTATGCTCATGATCTGAAAAATAGCTGTACCGTAAACGGCACGAACTATGATTTCAATGCAACCGTGTTCTCGGTGGGTGTGTTCGACGTTGAAACCGACAATATTAAAACCTATATGGAACGTGTTTCCTCCAACTATCCAGAGGCTACAAGTATGACAAACACATGCACCCAAGAAAGCACAGACTATTACTTCAAGGCAGAATCGGCAGGCGGCTTGAGCGACATCTTCGAGAGCATCGCTGGCGCCAGCGGCGCGATGACGCTACCGGCCAGCGCCATCGTGCAAGACATGGTGTCGCCCAACTTCCAGTTGCCTGCAGGCGCCAGCGGCACAGTGACCGCCTATGCACCCAAGTGCACTGGATATGATGAAACAACGGGGAATTACTCTTGGGAAAGTCTTAACGATGCAGGTACGCTCAAGATTGGCACCATAACTGTTGACGGCGAACAAGTATCAGGTGTCGTCACAGGAGGAGGGGAGAACAAGCTCCCGACCAACTTCGTTACGGTGAACGGCAAGACCATCCAGATGAGCGGTTTCAACTTCTCTCACCATTGGTGTGGATATGTGGAAGATCCTGAAACTCATCAAAATGTAATCCATGGCCGTAAGATTGTCATCAAGATTCCGGTTGTAGTTAATGAAGGCACTTGGGGTGACGGCATCCAAACTAACAATCCTGAACATTCCTATCTTCAAGTTCCTGATCCAAACAATCCTGGCCAATACATTTATTATGGTCCGTTCAACAACCTCACCACCAACGTGCTTGGTGATGTTTGGACGGAAATTGTAACTAGTAAACCTACAGGTTACGACAACATGAACATCGACACCCCTGAAGAACTGGCTTGGTTCATCAGCGAAGTCAATGGCCGTATCCACTACAATGGCAACACCAACAACGTGGCCTCCAACACATCCCTCAGTGGCCGTCTCACCGCTGACATCGACATGAGCGCCCACAACTGGGTGCCGATTGGCGCCGGTTATCAGTGCAATGCCAACAATGAATACATTTTGGATGCCAACGGCAAGAAAATCAAGCTGGCCTACCAAGGAGAGTTCGATGGCAACGGCCACGTGATCACTGGCCTCAAGAACAATGCCGACAAATGGTATAAGGTGGCCGAAGGCCAAGACAACGAGGTGGTGGTCTATCCAGGCATGTTTTCCAACGTTGGAGCCAACGGCAAGGTGCACGACGTGTTCATCCTCGATGCCGACTTCCGTGGTAAGGCCCACGAGATTCCGGGCAAGGGCTTCTTTGTTCACCACGGCCTCTTGGCCGATACCCTGACGGGCGGCCAGATTTACAACTGCGAAGCCGCCGGCCGCATGACCTGCAACAACGACAATGACAACGATGTCAATTTGGTTTATGGCGGTTTGGTCGGCCTCAATAACGGTGGTACCATCTATAATGCCATGGCCATGGCTGAGCTTACGGGATATGCCATGGGCGGTGCCGTGGGCGAAAACCGTAGTGGCAGCTTCAGCAACGGCTTCACCAATGGCGTGTACAAATACCTTGGTGAGACTGGCACCAATGCCAAAGCCGTGGGTGGTATTGCTGGAACCAACTCCGGCACCATCAACAACTGCTATGTTCGCTTCGAGCGTCTTACGAACGAAAACCTTAACAAAGCCACTTTCGGCATGCTCGTTGGTAGCGGCACTGCTGCAACCAATAGCTATATACCCCAAATCGTGACCTGGTCACGTCCTAGCGCTACCAGCATCACCACACAGGTCAACCTGAACAACACGGTGCCGACTACGGCAACGACACCCGCCGATAATCCCACCGATTCGTATACGCTCTCCGTTAACAAGACTTACTACAACATGTTCACCAACGACAACATGACGGGAGGCACTTGGGGAACCTTAGGCAGCTTCAATGTTTACAACGATGGTACGCCTTTGGTGGATAAACTGAATACAAACAAAGGTGATGGTGCTTCATGGAAGCGCACCACCGCTGGCAACTACTCTAACGGTGCTGGCAACATCAATGGTGACTTCCCTGTGCTGCAACTTCCTGGATACACTTGCTTGGCTTCCACCGATGGCATCACCATCGACTATGCCAAGAATCTCTCCGATATGCTGCACCGCCACAACAGCGGCGCCTTGAACGAAAACACCAGCCTCGATAGCCATCCTGCTGATGAAAATAAGAATTTTTACAAGCCTACTGATCATCCTGCCATCAACGGCGGTACTATCAACCTCTTCGCCAACGACGACAACCGTAGCACGGCCAAGGCCGCGAAAGAACAAAGCACTGACGCCAACGTGGTGGTCTACATTGACGAGAACATCTCATTGTTGCAGGATGCTGATGGAACCATCGAAGCCTACACGGGTCAAACCCTGAAGGCTTTCAATAACACGGCCATAGACGCGGGCGACCGTTGGCACAATATCAGCTCTTCCTTGTCGAACAGCCAATTTGGATGGCATTATGATAATAACGGACAAGTGGCTCACAACTGGGAGTCCGATCCTTGCGGATGGAACCTCAACAACTACGATGAGGATTATGCTTTCTTCCCCATCGACTTGAGCACTTACCACCGTGCTGAGTTCTATTGCTTCTACGAGCCCCAATACCATTGGCTCAACTTCCGCCGCAATAGCAGCAGCCACTGGCATATGGATGACTATTCCGTGAATATCCCTTATCCGAATCAAGAAGAAGCCTTCATCCCTGGCAAGGGCTACCTGTCGGCCGTCGACATGTCGCAATGGTGGGATTTCACTTCTGGTGATATTCACGTTAGTAAACAAGTCCAGTTCATCCAAAACCGCGGCATGCTGAACAACGGCAACATTGAAATCGCTGTCACTTGCGACGCTCCTGAGTGGACTGGCCTGAAGGGCTACAACCTCCTCGGCAACCCCTATCAGAGCTACCTCGACTTCACCACCTTTGCTTGGAATAACAGCAAGCTTTGGAACGATAAGGCTGCAGACATGACTTACGCCATCTATGATCCCAGTGAAGGCAAGTACCTGCAAGGCACTGCAGGCGAGAAACCCTCTGAAGGCGCTTTGGCCGCCACGGGCGACATCAACATGCACCAGGGCTTCTTCGTCAAGGTGAGCAAGGGCGGCACCGCCACCTTCACCAACGACATGCGTAGCAACGAGCCTGCCAGCGGCACCCACTTCCGCGGCAGCCAGCCCAACTACCCGCTCGTCAACCTCATCGCCACCGACGCTGCCGGCAACTCCGACATCGCCGTGCTTGAGGTCGGACGTCCTGAAAACGGCGGCGCCCAGAAGCTCCGCGTCGGCTCCGCCAAGGGCCGCATCAGCCTGCGCCACGACAACACTGACTTCGGCATCCTGTTCCGCGACATCACCGAAGGCAGCCAGCCCCTCTACTTCGAAACTGAGGAAGACGGCCCCTTCACCCTCAGCTGGAACACGGCCAACGCCAACTTCAGCAGCCTCACCCTGGTCGACAACCTCACCGGTGCGCGATATGACATGCTGGCCAACAACAGCTATAGCTTCGAAGGCAAAGCCAGCGACTACCGTTCACGCTTCAAGGTCGTCATCGGCCGCTTCACCGACGTTGAGGAGAACGAAGAGGTCGTCACCGACAACTTCGCCTTCTTCGATGGCAGCGACTGGGTCATCAACGGCCAAGGCCAGCTCACCGTCACCGACATGACGGGCCGCACGGTCTACACCAGCAATCTCACCAACGACCAGAACCGCGTCAGCCTCAACGGCATCGCCAACGGCATCTACCTCATGCGCGTGGCCAACGGTCAGAATGTGAATGTTCAGAAGATTGTCGTGAGATGAGAAGCTATTAGCCATTAGCTGTTAGCTATTAGCTCGGCAAAGACCTAGCTAATAGCTAACGGCTAAAAGCTAACAGCCAAACAAGTTAAACGCGAAAGAAAAAGTCGATAACAATATAAAACCAACATACGATGAAGAAAAGAATAATCGCAATAGCAGCCGCACTGATGATGGCCACCGCACCGGCCATGGCCCAGGTGTTCATTATGGAAGAAGACGACTACAATGGCAAGAGAAACGGCATGAACAGCTCGCAGCTATCCGTTGACCTGCCTGGCATCTACGATTCGGGCGAGGACTGGTTCACGCCCGTCGGCGAAGGCATCTTCGTGCTGGCCGGCTTGGCTGGCGCCTACCTCGTGGGCAAACGCCGCAAGGAAGAATAAAAACGCAAAAACAATGACAAGGAGAAGCCCCTTCGCAGGGGCTCACTCCTGCTTCATTTGCATTCAAATGAAGGCCACGCCTTACGGCGCGGCCTTCTTTGTTTGTTGAGGGATTCCCTCGTCCGGGCTACTGGATTGCCGCGCTCCGCTCGCAATGACGCGAAGCGACGCATACGCGAAGCGACAGTCCGGCGCAAAGCGAAACGGACGCGAAGCCCTAAAGGGGCGACCCGGCCTCACCCCGATGCTTCAGCGTCGGGTCATAATACATTGCGAGCGAAGCGAAGCAACACGCTCTGGGCTTCGCCCCCACGCACGCTTCGCGTCATTGTATAAGCGAGACCGCCGCGAGCGAAGCGAAGCGGCTCCCCTGTTTTCGCTTCGCGTCATTGCGAGGCACGAAGCAATCCAGAAGACAAGCATTCCTATGCAAAATAGCACCCCGTTATTGCTGGCCTCGATTAATTGCAGGCTTATGGTATGGGCGACTTCATTCGTCTATTACAGCCTCACCCCTGGATTGCTTCGTCGTGCCTCCTCGCAATGACGCGAAGCGGCAGTCCGGCGCGAAGCGACAGTCCGGCGCAAAGCGGCAGTCCGGCGCAAAGCGGGGTCAGAATCCGGTCTACTGGATTGCCGCGCTTCGCTCGCAAATCTCCGATTCGACGATGCAAAGCGAGTCAATGACGCGAAGCGGCAGTCAGGCGCGAAGCGGTAGTACATAACAAAAAAAGCGGAGCCGATGGCTCCGCTTTTTTTGTTACAGTATACTAGGCTTATTTTTTCTTGATCAAAGAAACAAGCCAGAGGAGCACCACTGCGCCGACGATGCCGACGAGGAGCTGTCCCCAGAAGTTGGCGCTGGCGGGAAGGCCAATGATGCTGAAAATCCAACTGCCCAAGAAACCGCCAACCACACCGACGATGATGGCCCAAATCAGACCCAAACCGTAGTTCATGAGTTTACCGGCGATGATACCAGCCAGAGCGCCGATCAGAATTGAAATTAACATTCCCATAATGATAAGATTTTAAGGTTAGTAATTGAGTAATTAGGTGAATAGTCATTCTTTGTTCATCAAATTGGCCATCTCGGCGTTCTGCGCCTCGATGTAGTCCAGGATCTCATCACGGCCACGACCCGTCTCCGACGAGGTGATAAACATCGGCGGCAGGTCCTCCCACTCCTCCAACAAACGGGCCTTGAAAGCCTCCACGTTCCTCTCCAACTCCGCCTTCGACACCTTGTCGGTCTTGGTGAAGACGACACAGAAAGGCACCCTGTTCTCTCCCATCCATTCCATGAAGCCGAGGTCATTGTTCTGCGGCTCGATGCGCGAGTCGACCAGCACGAAGGTGGTCACCAAGTTGCGGCGGCGCAGGATGTAGTTGTTGATCATAACGCGCCACTGCTCGCGGGTCTTCTTCGAATGCTGCGCATAGCCATAGCCCGGCAGGTCAACGAGATACCAAGCGTCGTTGACCACAAAATGGTTGATGGCCACCGTCTTGCCTGGCACCGACGAGGTCTTGGCGAGGCCGCGGCGCTGCACCAGCATGTTGATGAGCGACGACTTGCCCACATTCGACCGTCCGATGAAAGCATACTCGGGCAGGTTGCCCTTCGGCAACTTGTCGAACCGCGTGTTGCTCATCAAAAACTCCGCTTTATTAATTTGCATAGAAAGGCATTTTAAGGTGTTCAGGGATCTCGTTCTTGTCGTAGACCAGGTGGCGCTTGACCTTCTCCTCGAAGATGTCGCTGATGGTGATCAGCAGGCCCGTCTCTTCCACGTCGCCGAAGCCAGGGTTGAGTGCCGTGCCGAACGAGCGCAATGTGGGCGACAGGTTCATGTAGGCGTTCACCAGCGGCGGCACAGCCGCGCCACGCTCACGCACCTGCTTCACCAAGGTCTTGTAGTCGTCGCGGTAGTTGTCGTGACAAAGCACCGATGCCAGCCAGTCGCGGTCGGTGAGGATGGGCAGGTCGAGTTCGGGACGCACGGTGACCAGCTGCTCTTGGTCAGGGAAGTGCTTCTGGATAAAATAGAGGATCATATCGCGCGAGGTGCGTTCCAACTGGGGGTACATAGTCACCTTGCCGAAATAGTATTTCGCTTCAGGGTAGATGTCGACCAGCGAGCCCAGTCCGTCCCACAGGTTGTCCAAGGCATACATGCCCTTGGCGAGGTTCTTGGAGGGCTGGTATTCGGGCTGCACAAACGAACGGCCCAACTCGATGGTATAAGGCAAAAACTCCTTCACAAAGCGCTCGGAATAATAAAACAGCTCGCTTGTGGGCGTATCGACCTGGCCGTCTTCGTCGACGGGAAGATGGTCGCAGAGCAGGAAACGGTAGCCGCCCACGATGGCCTTGTCGACGGGATTCCACACGATGAGTTGCATGAAGAAATTGTCGTCGCGGGTGTCGAACACGTCGACGTCGCAGTCGAGGCCGGTGCCGCCACCCGAGTCGCGGAAGCTGATCTCGCGCAGACGGCCGATCTCACGCATGACGTTCGGCGAGTCGTGTGCCGAAAGAATATAGATCTCATTCCCCGCATTGTTCGTCTTGCGGAAAAACTTGTCTTCCGTCAGCTCTTCCATGATGGCAGAGACCGGGATTGGATCGATGATCTTATTCATATGGTATAGTTTTTAGTTGCGTCAAAGGCCTCGTTGCAATCCTTGCCCAGCTGATAGGAGAAGGTTCTTAGTTTCTCCGCCCATTGGGCATCGGTGAAGCGTTTGTCAAACGTCTGATAAGGAATGGGCTTGCCGAAAGAGATGACAAGCTTCTTGTTTCTTTGCTTGAAAAACTCATCCACCAAAAAGGCCATTTCGATGTTAGCTTTGATTTTCAATTTCTTACGCCAACGTGCCAGGTTATAGAAGAAGTCGGTGTTACGCCCGTCGATATGCACTGGGACGATGTCGCGCTGATAGTTTCGCGACTTGCTTATGAAGGTCTTCTTCCAGTCGAGGTCCTGTATCTTGCCGTCGTCGGTCTTACGCGAGCACAAGCCGAAGGGGAAGTAGCAGATGGTGGCGTCGCCGGCGAACGTCTCGTTGAAGAGCTTGAGGCTCTCCTCGCGGTTGGCGGTGGCGCTGCCCACCTTGCTGACGGGGATGAAGATGGGACGCAGGTTTTGCACAAACATCAGGAAATCGTTGACTGGCGTCAGCGTCTCACCGCGGTGGTTGCCCACGGCGCCAATCAGGGCGATGCCGTCGAGGCCGCCTAGGGGATGGTTGGAAGCCACCAGGATGCGGTCGGCAGCCATCAGGTTGTCAACGCCCTTCAACTCCACCTCGAGGTTGAAGTCGGCCACCACCGCATTGATGAAATCGAGGCCTTGCTTGTCGGCATATTTCGTCAGGATTTCGTTGATATCATCCTCATGCAACAAACGCTGTATCTTTCGAAACAGCCAGTTGGGCATGTATTTCATCAGTTTGGGGACCTTGGCCGTAAAAATCTTCCTAAGGTCGATCAAGTTGTTTTGTGCAGTTTCCATAACGAAACACTTGGCATTTGATGCAAAAATAGGAAAAAGAAAAATGCAAACAACGAATTTCAGCAAAAACCTTTCTTACGATTCCAGAATTCACAGAATAAAATCCAGTTAATTTATTGACAAACATGCTATTAACAGGTACTGTTGAAAACTTTTTGCAAAAAATCGACATAAAAGTGGGAGGAAATGCACTTTGGTGGGAAAAAATGCACTAATTTTACACCCCGAAAGAAAGAGGCATGTCATTATGAGTTATCCGGTAGGACATTTCAACTGCAAACTTGACTCGAAGGGGCGTCTGATGATGCCTTCCGAGTTCAAGGAACAACTGGGCGAGCAAGCCGAGGAAGGCTTTGTGCTGCGTCCCGGGTTGTTCGACAGATGCCTCGAGCTTTTCACCCGCAAGGATTGGGACGACGTGCAGGACAAGCTGCGCACTTCGCTCAGCCAGTTCAATCCCGAGCATGCCGCCGTCATCAGGAAATACAACGCCGGCGCGCGTTTCGTCAAACTCGACGCGACGGGACGTCTCCAAATCCCCAAGGAACTCATCGAAAAAGGCGCGCTCGTCAAAGACGTCATCATCTCCTCCGTCACCACCAAGATGGAGATTTGGGACAAGAGCCTCTACGAGGCCACGGTCAGCGACATCGACAACGCGTCGTTCCTGCAAATCTTGAAGGACAACATCAAATAGGAGGCGCGATGATGTATCACAATCCTGTCATGTTGGACGAATGTATCAAGGGCATGAACATCGACCCTGAAGGCGTGTATGCCGACGTCACCTTTGGCGGCGGCGGACACTCGCGCGCCATCTTGGAGCGCCTCACCACGGGCCACCTCTATGCCTTCGACCAGGACGAGGATGCCGCCGCCAACGCCATCGACGACGCACGTTTCACCTTCATCCCGCAAAACTTCAAATACTTCAAGAACTTCATCCAGCTCTACCACGGTGGGAAAATCGACGGCGTCATTGCCGACCTCGGCGTGTCGTCGCACCAGTTCGACACCCCTGAGAAAGGCTTCTCCACCCGCTTCGACGGCACCCTCGACATGCGCATGAGCCAAAGCAACCCGCTCGACGCCGCCACCGTCGTCAACACCTACGACCCAGAGGCACTTGCCCGCATCCTGAGCCTTTACGGCGAGGTGCAGCAAGCCCACCTGGTGGCCTCCGACATCGTCATGGCCCGCGACAACGAGCCCATCGAGACCACAGCACAGCTGAAAGCCGCCGTCGCCAACCGCCTGCCCCGCGGCAGGGAGAACAAGGTGTTGGCACAGATCTTCCAAGCCTTGCGCATCGAAGTCAACCAAGAGCTCGACGCCCTGACCGCCTTCCTGTCGCAATGCCCCGACGTGCTCAAAAGCGGCGGACGCCTCGTGGTGATGTCGTACCACTCGCTGGAAGACCGCATCGTCAAGAACTTCACCAAGACCGGCAACGCCGAAGGAAAGGAAGAGAAAGACTTCTTCGGCAACCTGCTCACACCTTATAAGATAATAACACGGAAGCCCATCACCCCTTCCGAAGAGGAAATAGAACGCAACAGCCGCGCCCGCAGCGCCAAGTTAAGAATTGCAGAAAGGAAGTAAGCCATGAAAGACAAGAAGAAAGAGAAGAAAAAAGGCGGAAGGTCCCTCATGTCGATCCTGGGTGGCAGCTTCCTGGTGAAGGAGAAGTTCACCAAACAGTTCCCGTTTATCGTCTACGTCACCGTCCTTCTGATGATCATCATCACCAACACCTACATCGCCGAAGAACGCAGCCGTGAAATCGCCAAGGTGAGCAAGGAACTGAACGACTTGCACGTCGACTACATACAGCTGAAATCGGCCATCATGCAGGCCTCCAAGCAATCTGTCTTAGCCAAACGCCTGAACGGCATTGGCATCAAGGAACCCACAGAGCCCTTAAAACGCATCACCTTCGACAACGAACCCGAAACACCAGAAGAGCCATGAACATAGAGCCGAAAACCGACACACTTTGGAAGACCCATCTGGTGTACATGCTTGTGCTGCTGTTTGGCGTGGCCTTGCTCGCCAAGATCATCCTCGTGCAGACCAAGGACAGCAAAGAGCTTGTTGAGTTAGCCGAGAAGCGCGAGTTGCGCGTCAAGGAGCTGGAAGCCTCGAGAGGCAACATCTTCTCCTACGATGGCAAGCTGATGGCCACCTCCGTGCCCGTCTTCGATGTGTTTTTCGACTCGCAATCGGTCGACCAAGAGATCTTCGTCAGCAAGATTGACTCGCTGAGCCAACAGATGGCGCTCCTCATCCCCAAGAGGACGGCTGCACAATGGAAAGAATACCTCAGCACCGCCAAAGCCGAAGGCAAACGCTACCACCCCATCGCCAAGAACATCTCGCTCAGCGAATACCGCCAGATGCAAAAGTTCGCCATCTTCAACAGAGGACCTTTCAAGGGCGGCATCGTAGCAGAGAAAAAGACACGTCGCACCCGCCCCTATAAAGAGCTGGCAGGACGTCTCATCGGTTACGTCAACGAAAACGAAAACCTATATGTCGGCCTCGAAGGCACCTATAACGACTACCTGAAAGGCCAAAACGGGCATCAGCTGGTGCGCAGGATCCACCATGGCGACTGGATCCCCGTCCCCTCCGACGAAGACGTCGACGCCCAGAACGGCGACGACCTCGTCACCACCTTCGACATCAACCTACAGGACATCGTGGAGAGCGCCCTCAACAACACCATGGTCACCAACAAGGCCGAACAAGGCTGTGCCGTGCTCATGGAAGTGGAAACGGGCTACGTGAAGGCCATCGCCAACCTGAAGCTGAACCACGAAACAGGGCAATACGAAGAGTCATACAACTTCGCCATGGCCGAACGCTATGAACCAGGCTCAGTGTTCAAAATCGCCTCCATGGTCGTCTTGATGAACCATAACCACAACCTCAAGCTCGACGACAAGGTGAACATCGGCACCGGCCCCATCCATTTCTCCAACCGCGTGATGAAAGACGACCACAGCTTCACCAAGAACGGCATCGCCACCGTGCAGGAAGTCATCGAACAATCGTCCAACAAAGGCACCGCCGTGCTCATCACCAAAGCCTTCATGGCACACCCTGAGAGATACGTCGAAGGCTTGTATGCTCTTGGCTTGAACAAGAAGATAGGCACTGGCATCGCTGGCGAGGCCCAGCCCATCATCAAGCACCCCGACGACAAGACCAGTGACGGAAGGAAGATTTGGTCAAACGTCTCATTGCCATGGATGTCGATAGGATACGAGGTGAACGTCACGCCGATGCACCTCATCACGCTCTACAACGCCATCGCCAACGGTGGTAAGATGATGAAGCCCCAATTCGTCACCGAGATCCGTCATGGCAACCAGACCGTCGAAAAGTTCGAACCCGTCGTGTTGAACGAGCAGATCGCGCCGCCTGAGGCCATCAACATGCTACAAACCATGCTGGAAGGCGTCACGCAAAGAGGCACTGCCAAGCGTCAGCTGAAAGACTGCATCGTCAGCACCGCAGGCAAGACCGGCACCGCACAGTATTGTGACCCGCGTCTCGGCTATTCCTACCGTGACCCGCACACGGGGAGAAGGCTTTACAACACCACTTTCGTGGGCTACTTCCCTGCCGACAAGCCAAAATACAGCTGCATCGTCGTAGTCAGCCGTGCCCGTGGCCAGTTCTGGGCCGCTGGTAGCGTTTCGGCACCCGGCTTCCGCGAGATTGCAGAGAAAGTGTACGCCATGCGCCTCGGCACACAAGAAGACATAGCCGTAGCCGACACTGCACGCCACATCAAGCCCGACAACGTCATCGTCCGCCACGACAAAACCCTCGCCTACCTCAACGGTATGCAGAATGAATATACCGACTATGCCTTGGATGGCGATTGGGTCACCATCGAAAACAGCAAAAACGGAGAAGCCAAGATCAAGAAAGCAGAGATACGTCCCGCCACCGTCCCCAACCTCATCGGCATGAACATCAGCGATGCCGTCTACCTCATCGAGAGCCTCGGAGGCAAAGCCACGTTCAGCGGACAAGGAACGGTGTGCCAGCAATCCCTGCAACCCGGCGACACGCTACGCAAAGGAAGAACCATCGCTTTAAAACTTGAATGACCATGAAGCTCAAAGATATAATAGCCAACTGCAACCTGCTTGAGATCACCGGCGAGAAAGACCTCGACATCCTCGACATCACCTTCGACTCGCGACAAGTCCACGAAGGTTCCTTGTTTTTCGCCGTGAAAGGCACACAGGTCGACGGCCACGACTATATCGACAAGGCCATCGAAAGTGGCGCTCTTGTCATCATCGGCGAGAAGATGCCTAAGAAAAAAGTCGAAAACGTCACCTACATCCGTGTCGACAACTCGGCTTACGCCTTGGGCGTCGGCGCTTCCAATTTCTACGGCAACCCGTCGAGAAAACTGAAACTGGTCGGCGTGACGGGCACCAATGGCAAGACCACCATCGCCACCTTACTTTACCGTCTGTTCACCGATGCAGGTTACGCCTGCGGCTTGCTCTCCACCATCGAGAACATCGTCAGCCACGAGGTAATCCCATCGACGCACACCACCCCCGACCCCATCGAGCTGAACGCCTTGCTGCACCGCATGGTGGAACAGGGTTGTGAATATGCCTTCATGGAAGTCAGTTCCCACAGCATCGACCAGGACCGCATCGCTGGGCTCCACTTTGCCGGGGGCATTTTCACCAACCTGACCCACGACCATCTCGACTACCATAAGACGATGGCCAACTACCGCAACGCCAAAAAGAAATTCTTCGACAACCTGCCCAACACCGCCTTTGCCCTGACCAACGCCGACGACAAAAACGGTGCTGTCATGCTGCAAAACACGAGGGCACAAAAGCTGTCGTACGCCTTAAAACACGATGCCGACTTCAAAGGCGTAGTGCTTGAGAGTCACTTCGACGGCATGCTAATCAAGGTGAACGGGACTGAGGTCTACACCCAACTCGTCGGCGGCTTCAATGCCAGCAACCTGCTTGCCATCTACGGCGCTGCCACCGCCTTGGGCTTCAACAAAGACGAGCTGCTGGTGGAAATCAGCAAGCTGAAAGGCGCCAACGGTCGTTTCGACATGCTCCATTCCGACAACGGCATCGTAGGCATCGTCGACTACGCCCACACCCCCGACGCTTTGGAAAACGTGCTCAGCACCATCAACGAAGTGCGTTGCCACAAGGAGACGCTGATCACCGTTGTTGGCTGTGGCGGCAATCGCGACACCACCAAACGCCCCGAGATGGCAGCTGCAGCCGTTAAGATGAGCGACAAGGTCATCCTCACCAGCGACAACCCACGCAACGAAGACCCCGACGAAATCATCAGACAGATGAAAGCCGGCATCGCCGAAGCCGACAGCCACAAAGTGTTGGCTATCACCAACCGCCGCGAGGCCATCCGCACTGCCGTAGCACTGGCGAAGAAAGGCGACATCATCCTCGTCGCTGGAAAGGGGCACGAAAACTATCAAGAAATCAACGGAGTTAAAAACCATTTCGACGACAAGGAAGAGTTGTCGAAAGCATTTAAGGAGGCACACTGATGTTATACTATCTCTTCAACTATCTAGAGCATTGTAACGTACCCGGCGCCGGCATGTTCAATTACGTCACCTTCCGCGCTGCCATGGCCATCATCCTTTCACTGATTATCTCAGTATGGTTTGGAAACCATTTTATCAAGCTCTTGAAGCGCAAGAACATCGTAGAGACCCAGCGTGATGAGAAGACCGACCCCTACAACACTCAGAAGAAAGGCGTGCCCACCATGGGCGGTGTCATCATCATCACGGCCATCATGATCCCCTGCCTCCTCGTAGGCAAGCTCCATAACGTCTACCTCATCCTCATGATGATCACCACCTTGCTCTTGGGCGCCATCGGCTTTGCCGACGACTACACCAAGACCTTCAAGAAAAACAAGGACGGCATCAAGCCATGGGTGAAGTTAGGCGGACAAATCCTCCTTGGCCTCATCGTCGGCCTCACGCTCCGTTTCAGCCCCGCCGTGCAAATCAACGAGACCGTGCAACTGAAGATCGAAAACAACAAGGAAGTGGTCGTGAAAAGCCCCGACGTCAAATCGACCCGCACCACGATACCGTTCTTGAAGAACCATAACCTCAACTACGCCAACCTCTTCAAATGGGCCGGCGAGAAATGGATGTACAAGCTGGCATGGATTTTCCTCGTGCTGCTCACTGTCTTCATCGTGGCAGCGGTCTCCAACGGATCGAACCTCAACGACGGCATGGATGGCATGGCATCAGGCAATTCGGCCATCATAGGCATCACCCTATTGATACTCGCCTACATCTCGAGTAATGCCGTCACTGCCAGCCACTTCGACTTGATGTTCATCTCAGGCTGCGAAGAAGTCGTGGTCTTCCTCGCCGCTTTTGTCGGTGCGCTCATCGGCTTCTTGTGGTTCAACTCCTTCCCTGCCCAGATTTTTATGGGCGACACGGGCAGCCTCACCATTGGCGGCATCATCGCTGTCTCCGCCATCATCATGCACAAGGAGCTGTTGCTTCCCCTGCTCTGTGGCGTCTTCCTCTTCGAGATTCTCTCCGACCTCGACGTGAAGCGTTTTGTCAAGACAGGCAAGAAGCACCGCATATGGAAAAAAGGTCCCTTGCACGACCATTTCAGAACGTCTTACAGCCAGTTCAAGACCTCATGGCCCAACAGCACGGTGACCTTCAAGGGACCTGGCGCCAACCATGACATCGTACACCATGAAGTGAAAATCACCATCCGCTTTTGGATTGTGACCATCCTTCTGGCAGCATTTACACTCATCACCTTTAAAATCAGATAACACAACAACAAGCAAAGAATAAATACCATGACTTATTACGAAGAACTTACGAACACCAGATACAAAAAGCCCGAGAACATGGCTGCGGGCATCCAATCCATGGTATTGCACATCAGGAAGGAAAACATCAAGCAATGCTTGAGTGACATGGATTATGTCGGGCACAGGCAGGACTACGTCGACACC
The DNA here is from genome assembly GCA_002310075.1 of Bacteroidales bacterium UBA1204. Next base: position 22,799 of record DBXU01000043.1, read on the forward strand.
ATCGACGGCGTCATGTACTATGACGACTCGAAAGCCGAGAGCGTCAACGCCACATGGTTCACCTTCGAGAACATCATCAAGCCCGTCGTTTGGATTGCTGGCGGCGACGACAAGAACTGCGACTTCACCGAGCTCAAGCCCTTGGCAAAACGCTCTGTCAGAGCCTTGATTTGTGTTGGAAAAAACAACAAGAACCTTAAAAGTTCCTTCAAGGAAAGCATCACTGAGATATACAGCGCCACCGACATCGACGAAGCTGTCAAGATGGCCTCGGCCCTGGCACAGGAAGACGACATCGTGCTCTATTCCCCTGCCTGCAAGTCGAGCAGCCAGAAAGAATCATTCGTCGAAAGAGGTGAAGCCTATGTAGCATCAGTCAATCAATTGAAAAAATGAATATCATCGGTAGGACATTTCGCGGGGACAAAGTCATCTGGGTGGTGGCATTGCTTTTAGGGATTGTTTCCCTGATTGTAGTGTACAGCGCCACCAGTGCTTTGGTATTCAACAACTATGGCGGCAATACCGGACGTCTGCTACTCAAGCACTCCAGCACGCTGCTCCTCGGCTACATCATGATGTACATTGCCTACCGCATCGACTACCGTCGCTTTGCGGCCTTCGCATGGGTCTTGCTGATCCCTTGCTTGGCCTTGCTGCTCTACACGCTGTTGTTTGGCAAGAACATCAACCAAGCCAGCCGTGCCATCAACTTGTTTGGCATGTCGTTCCAGCCCAGCGAAATCGCCAAAATCATCCTGATTACCTATCTGTCGCGACAGCTGATCAAGATGGGTGATAAGCTTTATAGCCTTAAAGAAGTCCTCATCAAACTTGCCCTTCCTATCCTTGCCACCGTAGCCTTGATTTTCCCTGAAAACCTGTCGACAGCGGCCATCCTGCTCGTGGTTTGCATGGTGTTGCTTTTCGTTGGCAGGGTGAAGTTTCTCCACATCCTGGCCATCATGGGCATCGGCATTGTCGGCTTAGGCCTTTACATAGCCTTCGATGCCGCAAAGACATCCATCGGAAACAAGAAAGCTGAAAAAGCGCGTATGGAACTGGTAGAAGGCGGCACTGCAGTGGAAGCCTTCCAGCCTAAGAAAAACCGTATCCAGACATGGAAAGGCCGTATCGAAAGCATGGGCGAGAGCAAGGAGGAAGGCTTCGATCCTTTCGACGACCACCACTACCAACAAACCTATGCCAAAATCGCTGTAGCCACCAGCTCAGTCTTCGGCAAAGGCCCAGGCAAGAGTGAACAACGCAACTTCCTACCCCATCCCTATTCCGATTTCATCTTCGCCATCATCATTGAAGAATATGGCCTCATCGGCGCCATCATCGTCATCATGTTGTATGTCATCCTCTTCACCCGCGTGATCCGCATCGTGCACAAGCGGCCCCTCACCTTTGGTGCCTACATGGCCTTTGGTTTGGGATTCATCGTCATCATGCAAGCCATGATCAACATGGGTGTGTCGATCGGATTGCTGCCCGTAACGGGACAACCACTCCCCTTCGTCAGTATGGGTGGTTCCTCCATGATGGCCACCGGCTTTATCATAGGCATGATATTGAGCGTTAGCCGCAACATCGAGGAAGAAGCCGAAGAAGACCTGCAGGCCATAGAAGAAGAGTCCGAACAAGGCGAAGCAACAACCCTCAAACCCGAAGAAGCATGAAAGAAAACCCTAAAATAGTGATCAGTGGAGGCGGAACGGGAGGTCACATCTTCCCCGCCATTGCCATCGCCGATGCCATCAAGCGCCGCTATCCTCAAGCCGACATCCTGTTCATCGGCGCCAAAGGCCGCATGGAGATGGAACGCGTTCCGAAAGCAGGTTATCCCATCGAAGGACTATGGATTAGCGGATTTACGAAAGACTTGTCCGTCGTCACCTTGCCTTTCAAGTTGGCGAGCAGCCTCACCAAGGCCAGAAAGATCTTGAAGCGCTTCCGTCCCGATGCCGTCATCGGCGTAGGCGGTTTCGCCAGCGGTCCCACCCTGAAAGCGGCCAACTGGCTAGGCATCCCCACCATCATACAAGAGCAAAACTCCTATCCCGGAAAAACCAACCGTAACGTAGGACAAAAAGCCAAAGCCATCTGTGTGGCCTACGACCACATGGAACAATGGTTCCCGAAGGACCGCATACACCTCACAGGCAACCCTTTAAGAGCCAACATCAAGGCCAGCGGAACCCGTGAGGAAGCCGCCGCTTTCTTCCAAGTCGACCCTAACAAGCCCGTGGTGCTGCTCGTTGGCGGAAGCCAAGGTGCCTTGGGCATCAACAAAGGCATCAGCGCACAACTCGACGCCTTCAAAGACGGCGAGATGCAACTCATCTGGCAAACCGGAAAGTTCTACTACGAACAAGCCTGCAACGAAGTCAAGGCAGCAAGGCTGGAAGCCACCGTAAAACCGACCATTTTCATCGACCGCATGGATTTGGCCTACACCCTCGCCGACGTCGTCATCTCACGCGCCGGCGCCATGTCGATCTCGGAGCTGTCGCTGGTGCAGAAGCCCGTCATCTTCGTGCCGCTGCCCACGGCAGCCGAAGACCATCAGACCAAAAACGCGCAACGTCTGGTGGAAGCCGACGCCGCCATCATTGTCAACAATGCAGAGACGGAAACCAAGCTGATACCCACTTTGAAGGCCCTTATCGCCGACCCCGAAAAGATGGAACGCATGAAGGCCAACATCGGGCATTTCGCTCGCCCCAATGCTGCCGACGACATCGTAGACCAAATCATAAAAGCCATAGGATAACACCATATGAAATACGGAGAAGGACATAGCATTTATTTCTTAGGTATAGGCGGCATCGGCATGAGCGCCTTGGCACGGTATTACCATAGCCTTGGCTGCACCGTCGCCGGATACGACCGCACCCCTTCGCCGTTGACCAAACAATTGGAAAATGAGGGCATGGCAATCCATTATGAAGACAATCCCTCTATATTGCCAGCCCTCATTGACATTGTCATCTACACTCCTGCGGTGCCACAAGAACTGAATGAATTCGAAGCACTACGGAAACGTGGCGTCCCCATCGTGAAACGTGCACAGGCTCTGGGACAGATCTCAGAGAACCACTTCACCATCGCCATTGCTGGCACCCATGGCAAAACCACTACGACCGCCATGATCGCCCACATCCTCAACACATGTGGCGTCAATACCACGGCCTTCATTGGTGGCATTGCCAACAACTTCAACAGTAACCTGTTGCTCGGCAAAGGCACCGACAGCCTCCTGGTCGTCGAAGCCGATGAATACGACCGTTCCTTCCTACACCTGCATCCCAATATCAGCATTGTCAATTCCGTTGACTCCGACCATCTCGATGTCTATGGCGACAAACAACATCTCTTGAAAAGCTTCAACGACTTTGCGAAACTCACTGAGAAACAAGTCATCATCAAGGAAGGACTTGCTGTGACTTCCGACAGAGAGTTGCGATTTGGATTCGGAGCACGATGCAACTATCAGTCGAGCATCGTCAAGTCGGAAAATGGCATCACCGATTTCCTAATCAACGGCGAAGGCAAGATGACCGAAGTCCGTCTCCCACTCGCCGGAGAGCACAACGTGATGAACGCCACAGCCGCTTTCATCGCTGCCAAACTGATAGGACTCGACGAAGAACAGATTGCAGCAGCATTGACCACTTTCAAGGGTGTGAAGCGTCGTTTCGACATTAGGGTCAACAACGAGCGTCATTGCTATATCGATGATTACGCCCACCACCCGGAGGAAATCCGGTCTTGCATCGCCGCTGTCAGAGCTTCCTTCCCCAAGAAACGCCTTACCTTGGTGTTCCAGCCCCACCTCTTTACCCGCACGCGCGACTTCATGAATGAGTTTGCCACCACCCTAGGATTGGCCGACGAAATCATCCTTCTCGACATCTATCCCGCTCGCGAACGCCCCATCGAAGGAATCACCTCACAAGCCCTTCTTGACAAAATGACCAATGCCAACAAGAGGCTTTGCACCAAGCAGGAGCTCCTCAACATCGTAGAAAAAGAAAAGCCCGAGTTGCTTGTAACGATGGGCGCTGGCGATATCGACCGTTTTGTTGAACCCTTAGAAAAAATGATAGCATCATGGTAAAGAAGATACTGAGCATAGTAGCCTGGGTTATTACTGCAGCCGCTTTGGTAGCCTTATTCATCTTTGCCCGTGAATACTATCTGAAGCAACCCGTCAAATCCGTAAACCTCAACATCGAGCGGAAGCAAGACAGCGGCTTCGTGAAAGAAACCGTCATCCTCAACAAAGTGGGGCAAATGTGCGAAAAGTCGAAGATCGGCACTTTCAACATGATGGCTGTCAAAAACCAGATGCATTCCAACCCTTGGGTAGAAACAAGTTCTGCTTTCATCGACATGCAAGGCATCTTAAACATCAACGTCAAGGAATACGATCCCGTTCTTAGAGTATACACCCAGCAAGGGCAGTCCCTATATCTCACCGAACAAGGCATCGCAGTGCCCTCCAGCAACGAATACACCCCCTATGTGCTCATTGCAAGTGGTCGTTTCAGCCTCGATTCCCTAAGACATCCACACGTTCTATGCGACACTCTTGACAACGAGCGCAATCTGATAGACGCCCTGTACATCTACAAAGCCATCAAAAACAACGACTTCATGAGCAATTGTGTGGGGCAGATCTATTGCGACAACAGAAATGATTTCGAGTTGGTCATCAAGGATGTCGACGCACGTGTCATCGTAGGTGACACCTGCAACATCGACGACAAGCTGAAAAGGATGGAGATTTTCATGAAGCAGAAGACCTATAACTCGGAACTGTTAAGGATGAAAAAAATCAATTTAAAATATAAAAATCAAATAGTTTGCACGAAAGGATAAAGTCATGAACGAAGGAAAAATCATCGTCGGTTTAGACATCGGAACAACCAAAGTAGCCTGTATCGTAGGCCGCAAGGCTGAGAACGGGAAAATTGAGATTTTGGGATACGGCAAAACCGTATCGACGGGCGTCAGAAGAGGCGTCGTCACCAACATCTTCGAAACAGTAGAAGCCATTAAAATCGCCGTCAAACAGGCCGAAGACCAGTCGGGCGTCGAAATCAACCGCGTCAGCGTCGGCATTGCAGGGCAACACATCAAGAGCCTGCAACACCGTGGCGTCATGATGCGCGACAACCCAGAGACTGAGATCACGGATGCCGAACTTGAACGCCTGCGTCACGACACGTTCAAGATCAACATGACGCCGGGCGAAGAAATCATCGACGTCATCCGTCAAGACACCTACGTCGATGGAGAGCTGGCCACCAATCCCGTGGGCATGTTGGGCAATAAGATCGAAGCCAACTTCCACGTCATCATCGGTCAGACCTCTGCTGCCAAAAACATCGTGAAATGCATTGAAAGTGCAGGCTTGTCGATGGATTACATGATTTTGGAGCCCATCGCATCGGCACAAGCCGTGTTGGATGAAGAAGAAAAAGACGCCGGTGTTGTCCTCATCGACATAGGCGGCGGCACCACCGACATCGCCATCTTCAAAGAAAAGAAGATACAACACACGGCTGTCATCCCCTTCGGCGGCAACATCATCACCGAAGACATCTGCACAGGATGCTCCATCATCAAGCACTATGCAGAGGAAGTCAAAGTGAAGTTCGGCTCCGCCCTTGCCAGCGAAAACCGCGACGACGAAGTGGTCTCCATCCCTGGCATCAAAGGAAGAGAACCCAAAGAGATTTCGTTCAAGAACCTAGCCCACATCATCCAAGCTCGACTTGAAGAGATCTTTGAGCTGGTCAACTACGAGATCCAAAAAGCGAAATCAGAAAACCAACTCATCGCTGGCATCGTCCTCACAGGTGGTGGTGCCATGATGAAAGACATACAGATGCTTGCCGAATTCAAGACGGGCTTGGAAGTCCGCATCGGTCACCCTGACGAGCACCTCGCTCAAACAACAATGAAAGAGCTATCGAGTCCCATGTATTCCACCAGCATCGGCATCGTCATCGAAAGCATAGCAAGGATGCAACTCGACAGCAAGCTCCACGCCTCACAGGAAGCCGAAAAAGCGAAAGCCCACGTCGTAGCCGTCCAAGAGGTAGCCATCGAAGACGCTGCCAACGAAGAAGAGATGGATTCGAAAGACAAGAAAGGCGGCAAGACCAAGAAAAAGATCGACCTCAAGGAAATCATCACCTCCTTCTCGAACATTTTCACCACTGATGACATCAAATAATGAAACGCTGACCTATGGACAACAATTACACTATCAACACTCCTAACAACGACGAATTATTCAAACCCGTCAATATGGAAGTCCCCAACTACATTAAGGTAATCGGTGTCGGCGGCGGCGGCGGCAATGCTGTCAACCACATGATGGAAGAAGGCATCAAGGGCGTCGATTTCATTCTTTGCAACACCGACTATCAGGCTTTGATGAAAAGCAATGTGAAAACCAAGGTACACCTCGGCAAACGCGATTTGGGCGCTGGAAACGATCCCAGAATCGGACGTGAAGCTGCTGAGATGAGCCGTGGCGAAATAGAAAGCATTCTCGATGAAGACACCAAAATGTTGTTCGTCACCGCTGGCATGGGTGGTGGAACAGGTACTGGCGCTGCACCTGTCATCGCAAAAATCGCTAAAGACCGCGGCATCCTTACCGTGGGCATCGTCACCATGCCAATGGAAAGAGAAGGCCGTCGCCGCAAGCTGCAGGCCCTCTCCGGCATCGACGAGCTGAAAGCCTGTGTCGACACACTCATTCTTATCAGCACCGACAAACTCCGCGACGAATACGGCAACATGCGACTCTCCGAAGCCTTCAAGAAAGCCGATGACGTGCTGACAACAGCCGCCAAAGGCATCGCCGAAATCATCACGGTTCCGGGTTACGTCAACGTCGACTTCGAGGATGTCACCACTGTCATGAAAGACAGCGGTAAAGCCATCATGGGCACTGGTGTCGCAGAAGGCGAAAACAGGGCGCAAAGGGCCATTGAAGACGCCATCAAGTCACCCCTGCTGAACGACTCCAACATTGAAGGCGCCAAGAACATCCTGCTTTACATCACATCGGGGAGCAATGAGGTCACACTCGACGAGGTGGATGACATCCTCGAGATAGCACAAAACACTTGTGGCAACAACTCAGATGTCATCTGGGGCAACGGCACTGACGAAAGCTTGGGTGAGGCTTTGAGCGTAACCCTAATTGCCACTGGATTCAACCACGAAAACAAGCCCAACGACTGGCATTCGATCGAAGACCACAAGAAGAGCACTCCTTCTGAACCCCAAAACAAGAAAAAATATGACCTTGAAGGTAACCTCATCGGAGAGCCCAAACTCCCACCCGTTGTGACGACAGTAGAAACTCCAAAGCCTCAAGAAGCCAAAGTGGTGGAAGAGCCTGAATCCAAAGAGACCGAAACACCTGTCAACCAACAGCCTGAAGAAGAAAAGGTGGTACACACCTTGTTCTCAGACGAAGATGAAGAACCTTTGGCACCCATCGATCCAGAGCCTATCGTCGAAACTACACCTACCCCAATGCCAACACCGGAGCCTACGCCTATCTTCCATCCTGAAGAGGAAAAGCCCGTTGTCAGGATCTTTGACAATCCATTCCGTTCGACTGGTGAAGACGATGGGTTCGAGATCACGTCCCACTTCATCACCAAGGAAGAGGTGACCGCAAAAGCAGAACAGGAAGTCGCTTTGATGGAAAGCAAAAAAGCGAAACAAAACGATCCCAAGGATGAACTGAAAAAACAAAGGTTGCGTGCATTGAGCATGAACTTCAGGACGCAAAAAGGGCTGGAAGAACTGGAAAACCAACCTGCCTATTTGCGCCGTAACGTCGACGTGAGCCATTCCAACCAAATCGACGTCTCACATTATACCACCTCGAAAGAGGGCATCAGCGGCGAGAATCCTTTCCTCCACGACAACGTGGACTAAGGCTTTTCCCAAACTGCAAACTATTTGATTCTGATGCGTGAAACGGGGCTCTAACGGGCCCCGTTTAGGTTTTACTTTAACAGGAAACTCTCTCCATTGAGGGAAAAACATTATTTTTGCGCCCAACTCCAAAAGCTCGTCACATTCCTATGACCTATTTGAAATCCAACGAACTGTTCAAGCAAATCAACACTGAAAGCCTCTATCAGCGCATTCCTCGGCCCATGGTGGTCGCCGACCATCTGATGACGCCCGACAATCTTGGGGCATTGATTCGTCTGGCCGACAATATCGGTGCTACAGAAGTGTGCTTTCTTGGCAGTGAGAAGGAGCATAAAATGGGAAAAGTCAGGCGATCGGCTGCATCCAGCAGAGACAATATCAAATGGTACTTTGCTGAAACGGACAATCTCCATGACGTCATCCCCCAAAACAAGACCATTGTCGCCATTGAGACTGCCGACAATGCCACCTGTATCTACGACACAGAACTGCCCGAGGACATTGCCTTCGTAGTCGGAAACGAAAGCAAAGGCCTTGACGAGTCGTTGTTATCACAATGCAACATGGTAGTATATATACCTGTTCCAGGACCAACCCGTTCGTTGAATGTCAGCCAAGCCACAGCCGTTGCCCTTTTCGAATGGCAACGTCAAATGTTGAAGCGATGAAGCAGTATCGGCACATATTCTTCGACCTTGACCGTACCTTATGGGACTTTGACGCAGCAGCCGAAGTCGCCTTTGAACGTATCTATGAGAAATACAGGTTGAAGGAACTTGGCATCCCAAGTGCACATGATTTTCACGAGGTATATCATCCATTGAACGAACAGCTATGGGTGCTTTATCGTGCCAACCAAATCACCAAGGACGATCTCAATCGCACTCGTTTCCTGAAGCCTTTGGAACATTATGGTATCCACGATATCGATTTGGCTGACCATCTGAGTGAAGACTATGTTTATTGGTCGCCTCGGATTGTCAGACTCGTTACTGGGACGATGGGACTTCTGGACTATTTAAGGCCCAAATACCATCTTCATATTATCACCAATGGCTTCCAAGAAATACAACACACCAAATTGAATGGTTCGGGGTTAGAGCCTTATTTTGAGACCTTGACGGTGTCGGAGGAAGTCGGCGTAAAAAAGCCCAATCCTGAAATTTTCCTGTACGCGCTACGCAAGGCAGGTGCAAAAGCCGAAGAAAGCCTGATGATAGGTGATGAGATGGCTGTTGATATTGATGGAGCCCGCGCTGCAGGGATAGACCAATTATATTACAATCCAAGTGGAGCAGACACGATAGGTAGCCGCACTTTTGAAGTAAAAAGCTTGATGGAAATCACCAAATTGCTCTGATTATTTCAGTCGTGCCAAAACCGTTTCTTTACCTATGGTCTTATCCCCTATCTTCACTGCGATATCGGCGTCCAAAGGCAAAAACACATCCACTCGTGAGCCAAAGCGAATCATACCCAATTCTTCGCCGACCATGGCCTCTTCACCAGGTTGCAGGTCACATACAATGCGACGTGCCACAAATCCGGCAATCTGCCTAACCATGATCTCACGTCCTTTTGAATCCTTGATAATGATGGTATTATGTTCGTTATCGGAAGAAGATTTTGGCTTAAACGCCAACAAAAACTTCCCTGGATGGTATTTGTAATAGGTCACTATGCCATTGAAAGGGAAAAAATTGACATGCACGTCATAGATAGACATGAATATTGAAATCTGACGGCGTTCATCGTGAAAATACTCCTCTTCCATAACCACTTCGTTGGCAGCCACTTCGCCATCAGCAGGCGAGATGACAGCGTTTTCTTCTATTGTGGTCTTACGCCAAATCGGGACACGGAAGAAGCGGACCGTCAAAATAAGAACCAAGACCTCAAACACATAAAAAAGATAATGCCATATCGTTTGTGAGGGGCAAAGCCAATTGACAAGAAAGACTAACGCCGCAACAATGGCAAAGGCTATCAGTATAGCTTTCGTTCCTTCTTCGTGTATCTTTCTATGGATTCTCATAGCAGCTGCAAATAAACGAAAATAAAAGGCACGCTAAACAAAACGGAGTCAAAACGATCCAAAATGCCGCCATGGCCAGGGATCAGTTTTCCAGAGTCCTTCACTCCTGCTTGGCGTTTCAGCATCGACTCGCACAAATCGCCCAAGGTACCAAACACGACAGCGAGGGCGGCCATACCGATACCGACAGAAACGGGGAGCCAATCCGAATAATGGGCGAATATCATTGTGGCAATAAGCGTGAACACAAGCCCACCTATACTGCCTTCAATAGTTTTTCCAGGAGAAATGCGAGAGAAAAGTTTATGTTTCCCTAGCAGTTTTCCAGTCAGATAAGCAAAGATATCATTAGCCCAAAGAAGGCAGAAAACCAAGATAACCAAGCCAGGGCCTGCTATATTACCGAGTAGGTCAGTGCGATAAAAGAAAAGCATCAAGGAAGCGGGCAAGACAAGGAAAAACAAGCTGGCGTAAAAAAAGCCAAACACTTGTTTGACATCCTTGTTGGTGGAGAATAATGCCACCAGGAAAGGCAACAGCAATAATGGGATTTCAAGCAGAAGCCATTGGCTGGGGATGACTTGCAAGGCTGTCAAAGCTGCGCAAGTAAAGGATGTTATAGAAAGCAACTCTCCCAACAAAAGATAAGGGAGAAAGTCAGATTGTAGCAATCGAGCCATCTCGAAGGTACCCCAAGCAACGACAAAAAGCAATAAAGCAGCAAAAGCCCAAGGAGAAAGGCATATAGATCCCAGCAACACGACGGCCAAACACAAGCCGGAAATTGATCGAATCAGCAATTCTTTCATGACTAAAGGTAATATGGAATGCAAAAGTAATAAAAATGAAGGAAAGGAAGCGTATAAAAACGAAGAAGCCTTCGCGC
>DBXU01000158.1:0-618 GCA_002310075.1 Bacteroidales bacterium UBA1204
ATATTAATCGTCAATACCATAGGCATACTCTCCCAATTGTACCAATATGCCCGCTTTGTGTATACCGGCGGTGGCTTCGGCGTCAACATCCACAACATCCAGGAGCCGGTCACCTTTGGCTGCCCCGTGGTCTTTGGGCCGAAGTATAAGAGCTTCAAGGAAGCGGTCGACTTGGTGGCTCTTGGAGGCGCTTTCACTATCAACGACGCCGCTGAGCTGGAGTCGGTATTCACCCGACTGATTGCTGATGAGCCATTCTATATGAAAGCCTCGCAGACCTGCAGCGACTATCTGAAATCGCAGGTTGGGGCCACTGAAATCATCATGAAAAGTTTCGAAAACACGCTTTTTTCGTGATTTTTGAAGTTATTTTTTGTTTCTTTAATTTTATTGTCTACTTTTGAAGTCTGATTTCCCGTTGAAATACAGAAAAATATAACTGCCTATGCAAGACTTTACCCCTGTTTCCTCACTCCCTCGCATTGGCCTCAGCCAAGGCGACCTCAACGGCATCGGCTACGAAGTTATCCTTAAAACCTTTTCCGATGCCCGAATGTTCGAGATGCTGACACCTGTCTTGTTTGGGCAGTCGAAAGCGTTTTCCTACTACAAGAAGAA
>DBXU01000158.1:719-3260 GCA_002310075.1 Bacteroidales bacterium UBA1204
GGGCAGCCCTCGGAGGTCTCTGTCGAGATGTCGGTGCTGTCGATGAAGCGGGCTGTCGAAGACTTGAACAACGGCTATGTGGATGCCTTGGTCATGGCGCCCGATTCGCGTTCGGTCGAGAAGAGCAACATGGGCTATCTGCTCTCGTTCTATAAGGATAAGGATGCCCTGCGTGTGTTGGTCAACGATATGATGCGCATCGGCTTGGCCACCGACGACATGCCGTTGCGCGAGGCGCTGTCGATGATCGATACCCGTTTCCTTGTGGGCAAGCTCTTCACCTTCTCGCAGGCGCTGAAGACGGATTTCGGCCTCAACGCGCCCAAGATCGCCGTCATGGGCCTTAATCCCCATGCTGGCACGGTGGCCGAAGGCGACGACGAAAAGGTGTTGAAGGCCATAGAAGAAGCGCAGAAGCAGGGTGTTTATGCCTTCGGGCCCTTCACGGCCTCGCAGCTGTTTGGTGACGGGTTGTGGAAGAAATACGATGCGGTGTTGGCCTTGCATCATGAGCAGGGCATGCTTCCGCTGAAGATGATGGCTTTGGGCGGCTGTGCCTGCTATTGGGCTGGGTTGCCCGTGGTGTGTGCCGCGCCATTGCATGGCCCTGCCTTCGACATCGCCAACCAAAACATGGCCGAGCCCGATTCTTACCGCAAAGCGGTCTTCCTGGCCGCCGACATTGTCGGGCACCGTAAGGAGCAATAAAAAAAGGAGCCATTTGGCTCCTTTTTTTATTGCATTAAGTTAATGCTTATTTCACAACAAACTTCGTCGTGGCCGAACCAGCGTTCACGAAGTAGACACCAGCGGTGAGGTTGCTGATGTTGATGGTGTTGACACCAACATGGCCTTCAGTGGTCATGACGACTTGGCCCACCATATTGAAGACGGTGATGTCGGCATTCTGGTTGAGGGTGATGTTGAGTTGGTCAACAGCGGGGTTAGGATAGACGTTCATCAGGGTGTTGTTGCTCACTTGTTCTTCCACACCGTCGTATTCGGGGAAGAGTTCGGTGAGGTCGAAGGTGAAGGCTTGGTAGAAGTTGTCTTCAGCGATGAGGTCGCCGCCCGTTCCGATGAGGTAGGAGTCAGGCTCGCCATCCTCTTGGCAGGCGATCACGAGGGTGTTGCCGGTGATGGCAGCTTGCGGGTAAGCGAATTCACTCAGTTGGAACATGAAATCGGCGGTAAGCTGTTGCATAGGCGTCCAGGTCAAACCATTGTCCAACGAGGCGCGGGTAAAGAGCTTGAAGAAGGCCATGTCGCCAGTTGCACCACCTTGATAGTTATGATCGTCCATACTCATCCAAACGGCTACGAGCAAGTCTTGACCTGCTGTGGTCACCAGCACGGGCATTTCGCTGACACCACCATTGTAGTGACCGTGTTTGGTCATGTCGTTGTCGTACAAGTGGAATTCAGTGGCTTCGTAGGGGTCAGCCAGAGGTTGCTCATTTTCATCCAAAGGCGTGACGTAACCGATGAATTCAGGCCACATGGCGTGCGGGGCATCGCCCCATAACCACCATGAACGATAGATGTCATAATAAATGTAAGCAGAGTCCATGATGAAGGGGTTGCCAGGCACCATAGGCATCGGGTTGTTGGGGTCGCAGCCAAATTCGGGAGCGGTTTCACCGTGGTAAGGCATGGCGCTGTTCCAATAGGCCACACCACCGATGCCAGGATAGTAGTTCGTTGAGGTGGCATCACCAGTACCGCCGCCAATTTCGTAGGCGACATGCAGGTTGCCAGCGTTGTCCCACAAGGCTGAAGTCCAGCGAGGATACAGATAACCGAGGTTTTCGCCAAAGTCGACGTCGATGCCGGGGTGGTGATAGAACTCGGTGCGGGTCCAGGTGTCGCCATTGTCTTCAGAGGTCAGCACGACGCCGTCGCCACGACGGGTGTTCACCACGATGTCGAGGCGGTCGCCGCCAGTGTTCTCCATGAAGTAGGCGTCTTGGCCAGAGCCATACTGCGGGCAGTAGTCGCGGCCGAGGTATTCGATGGACATAAAGTCACTCCAGGTCTGGCCGCCATCCAACGAACGGATGTAGTAGAAGGGGTTGGTTTGGTCGTTCACCACTTCGTTGAGGCCGGTCACGAGGATGTGGATGTTCTTGTGCTCGGGGCCGTTGCACATCACAGCCGGGAAGTGCGGGTTGTGTCCAGCTTCCATGATGAAGGCAGGAGCCAGGTCACCGTGAGGCAGGTTGTCCTTGTCTTCGATGATGTAGACTTCGCAAGTGCTGGTGCTGGGGTTACGCGAAACCACGACGATACCGTTTTGGCCATAGCGGGCGGCGCAGCCGAAGCCCGTCTTGTGGTCTTCGATCTTGCCTTCCGAGGTCTTCCATTCATCGGTTTGAGGATAATAGATGGCGATGTTGGTACCACGGTCGGTGTGGTCAACGTCGCTGGAGATGACATAGGCCATACCCACGCAGCCGTCGGGGAAGGTCATGGTCAGGTTCTTGGCGGCCGTGTTGGTCTGCCAGTCGTAGAAGGTGTAGTCCAACTCGGTGTCGGTGCGGG
>DBXU01000158.1:3338-6056 GCA_002310075.1 Bacteroidales bacterium UBA1204
ACTCTCTTAGCCTGTGAATAGCCGGCAACGACGACCATCAGGGCCAATGCTAAGGTAAATAACTTTTTCATTTTTAACGGGTTTTGATTAATAATAGGTTAATTAGTTGTGTTCGTAATTCGGTTATTTGTGGGCAAAGATAATAAATATTCTTTATACGCAAGTGTTTTTTTTTAGATTCCCTTCGGGAATGGAGAATAATAACAAGTTTACATGCGGCGGATGATACTGCTACAAGTTGGTAACTGGTTCATGCCGCCGCAGATAACCTCTTGCTTAAACTCCATTCCCGAAGGGAATCTCGTGAAAAGCAACAAAAAAAGGAGGCAATTTGCCTCCTTTTTTTGTTTTAGAAGTATATGGTGAATTACTTCACGACGATCTTCTGGGTTTCAGTACCGGCATTGACAAAGTAGATGCCAGCGGTGAGGTTGCTGATGTTGATGCTGTTGACACCAGCGTGGCCTTCAGTGGTCATGACGACTTGACCCATCATGTTGTAGATGGTGATGTCGGCATTTTGGCTGAGGGTGACACCGATTTGGTCGGTGGCGGGGTTAGGATAGATGCTCATGTGCGTGTTGTGGCTCACTTCCGGTACGCCAACACCGGCATCCGGGAAGAGGTCGTTCAGTTCGAAGGTCAGGCCTTGGTAGTAGTTGTCGCTAGCTTCAGTATCGTCGCTTTGGACATAGGTGCCAGGAGCACCGTCCATCTGAACGGCAATCACGAGGGTCGTTCCGATCACAGCGGCTTGAGGATAGACGCATTCAGAGAGGTCATACATGAAGTCGTTGGTCAGCTGGATTTGATGTGCCCAAGTGCGGCCACCATCGCCCGAATAGCTGGCGAAGAGTTTATAGAAGTAATTGCCAGTGGTAGCATCCATGTGGTTCTCATCCATGCCACTCCAAACGGCAACCATGTCGTAGCCACCGCAGTCAGGCAATAGGCAAAGGACGGGGAAGTCAACTGCGCCACTATTGTAAGGGCCATGCTTGGTCATGTCTTCAATGTTCCAGCCAGTGACGTCGTCGTACAAGGGACCTTCCGGGTTGCCATCATCGTCCAACGGGGCAAGGTAGCCCATGTATTCAGGCCAAATGTCGTGTGTCTGCTCGCTCCAGAGCATCCAGCTTTCATAAATGTCTTGCATGATATAGGAAGAATCCATGATGAAGGGGTTGCCGGGGACGGGAGGCATGGGGTTGGTCGGGTCAACACCAAATTGAGGTTGGGTTTCGCCATGGTAAGGCAGGTTCTCGCTCCAGAAAGCGACACCACCGATACCAGGATAGTAGCCGTTACCACCGGCAGCGCCATTCGTACCGTTGAAGGAATAGGCCATGCAGAGTTCGCCGTTGATACCCCACTGGGCAGAAGTCCAACGAGGATATAAGAAAGCCACTCTATCCTCACCATAATCGACATTAACGCCAGGGTGATGATAGAAGGTCTTCTTTTCCCAGGTTTGACCATCATCATAGCTGTATAACACCATACCATCGCTCCAAGCGTCGTTGATAACGAGGGCGAGGCAGTTGTCTTCGGTGGTCTCCATCCAATAGTAATCGTTGGTGCCCCAGTCAGCGCCAGCCTCTTCGATGAAGGGAAGGACCAATTCGGCCTCGTCCCAGCTTTGGCCGTCGGTTGAACGCCAATACTTGATGGGGAGAGAGCTGTCATCGAAGTTACCGCAGACGACGTGGATGATGTCACGGTTGGCACCGGAGGTCATCACGGCAGGGTGCGTGTAGGAACCATTGTTGGTGTAAAGGGAGGCGGGGACGCTGTTTGGGGTCATGTTGTCCTTGTCCTCAACGATGTAGACACCCATGTTGCTGGCGGTGTGGGCGGCCACAACGATGCCGTTTTCCTTGTAACGGGCGATGGAGCCGTAGCCGGTCTTTTCGTTCTCGATACGACCACCCAGCGGAATCCATTCGTCGTTGTTGTAATCGTAAGTGCCAATGCCAGTACCACGGTCAGTGAAATTGGGGTCTACAGCCATGGTGTAGCCGAAGTTGATCTTGTTGTCGGGCCAAACGATGGTCCAAGTACGAGCGCCTTGGTTCGACTGCCAGTCGTAGGTCGTCCAGTCGAGTTCGCCGTCGGTGCGCATCATGTTAGGCTCGATTTGCACGTTCTCGAAGCTTTCCATGCCTTTGCTCACTTGCATGGTGGCAACTTTGTTCTTAGCGTCGCTTGACGACATTTGTCTCACTTGTGAGTAGCCAAAGGTGGCCACCAACAAGACTAAAGCTAAAGTAAATAACTTTTTCATTTTGAATGTGTTTGATTAATAATTGAGTTTTTTGTTTGTGTTTGCTTTTTTGGCAATTTGAGGGCAAAGATAATGCTTTTTCTTAAACCGCAAGTGGTTTGACAAAAAAAAAGGAGGCCGCGGCCTCCTTTTTTTGTCAAACGATGTAAGTCAGACTTACTTCACGATGAACTTCATGGTGTTCTCAAAGCCGTTGGCCTTGACGGTCACGAAGTAGATGCCGCTGTTCAGATCGCTGGTGCTGATGCTGCGGGTGTTCA
The DNA here is from genome assembly GCA_002310075.1 of Bacteroidales bacterium UBA1204. The sequence continues at coordinate 5,883 of DBXU01000158.1, forward strand.
TGCCGGTGTTGATGTTCACGTTCTTGCTCATCACGTTCTGACCCATGATGTTGTAGACGTTGATGCTCATCTCGGAAGCCTGCGAGGCGTTCACTTCGATGTTCAGGACGTCGGTGGCAGGGTTAGGATACACGCGGGTGGTGGTCATCGGGTTGACGGCTTCCTGCTCGTTGA
>DBXU01000133.1:0-741 GCA_002310075.1 Bacteroidales bacterium UBA1204
GGATAAAAAAAGATGGTCCGAACCGTAGTTCGCACCATCTTTTATGTTTTTCGTGATGATATAGTTATGGCTGTCAGCCAAGTTTTTCCTTGGGGCATAACGCCTTACCTGTCCGAGGCGTAAAGCCGCCGAACACATATTTTCATTTTGCTCCTCTCCTATTGTCGTAACTGGGAAGAGGTCACATCGGCATTGCAAACCATCCGATGGACCATTGAGCACGAAATCCGAATCCTCGTCGTCGTCAAACTCATCACCATCGAACGACATACTGGACTGGATTTCAATTTGTTCCATGACGTACAAATCCTCTTGATCCGTGAAAGTAAGGTCAAGAAGGAACAGGCCCATCAGGATGAGGGCGACGACGGAAACATATTTTCGGAAAAAGTCAATCATGGCTTTGTACGTTACAATAACTGATAAACGATGGAATTATTGTCCTTACAGGCAAAAAATGTATTTTTGCCGAAAACTAGAATTTATGTACAGCCTAAACTATAAAGTAACCACCAGCACCTGCGACAGCGGGGGCAAACTCAAGCTCTTTTCCGCCCTTCAAATGATGCAGGACTGCTCGGAGATGTGGATCGACAGCGAGCCACATGTAAAAGAATACTTCGCACGCGAGAATATGGCGCAGCTGCTGGCCTCAAGGCAGGTGGAGATCATGCGCGTGCCCGATTTCAAGGAAGAACTGACCGTGACCACCTCGGTCTACGGCATGAAGCCCATGTTCGG
>DBXU01000133.1:771-3006 GCA_002310075.1 Bacteroidales bacterium UBA1204
CGCACTTGGAGCATGGGTGCCTTTGTTGATAAGGCCAACGGCAAGCTGAAGCGCGTGGACGATACCGTGGCCAACTCGCTGCTCATTGAACCGCAGCTAGAGATGAACTACAAAGACCGCCGCATCATCCTGCCGAAGGAAGGAGGCAAGACCTTTGCGCCCATCTCGGTGATGCGTGCCGACATCGACTACAACCGCCACGTCAACAATGCCAACTACATCCGCATGGCGATGGAGTTGCTTCCTGAAGATTTCATCACAAAGGGTCTTCGCGTGGAATACCGTGTGGCCGCCAAACTGGGTGACAGCCTCACCCCTACCCTTTTTGAGATTGAAAACGGCTTCATCATCGAGTTAGCCATCGGGAACGAGGCGAGTGCTATTGTGGAGTTTACGAAATGAATGAAGCATTGAGACCATGAAGATAACAGTAAGGTAATCAATAATCTACACATATAATTACATCAACATGCCCAATCCTTCCAATAAACAAGAACTGCTCGCCGCCATGGCCGACAGCTATGCCAAACTCAATGAACAGATAGCCAAGATGAGCGAGGAAGCCATATCGGCCCCCTTCGACTTCACCGCCGACCCGAAGAAATGCGGTGTGCGTTGGCAATACGACCGCTGTCTCCGCGACCTCTTGATTCACCTTCACGAATGGCAGGTGCTGATGCGCGAGTTTGTGAAAAACATCCGCGAAGGCCACCCGCGAGACTACCTGCCCGACGCGTACCGCAAGAACTACCATGAGATGGACAAGATGCTGGTAGAGAAGCACCAAAACACGCCTTTGGAGGAAGCCAAACGCCTGCTGCAAGAGACCCATGAGGAGATGCTCCGCCTCGCCGAGAGCTTTACCGAAGAGGAACTCTTCACCAAAGGCTACTACAAGAACACCTACACTACCGACATGGCTGCCTACTTCGTGAGTGTCACATCAAGTCCCTACGGGCAGGCGGTGAAGCTGTTGAAGACGCATCAGAAAAACCTCAAGAAATAACATGGCCACAGCAACGCCATACGAATTCGACGCCGTCATCCTTCAAAACGAGGGAATGGATGCCGCATACGTGGAGGTGCCTTTCGACATCAAGGCGCTCTTCGGCAAAGGTCGGCTGGCGGTCCATGCCACCTTCGACGGCGTGCCATACGAAGGACAAATCGTCAAGATGGGAACGCCTTGTTTCATCATCGGTGTGCGGAAGGACATCCGCAAACAGATTGGCAAGACTTTTGGCGATATGGTGCATGTAACCTTTTGCGAACGAAAATAACACGACTATATGACCAACTTGGAAAAATGTAATGCGGGAATAGAGTACTCGTATGTCGACGAGGAGCTGATAGCCTTAAAAACCGAGGCCATCCGGCAATGCGAGATCTTCAACGCCATCGACGGGCGCGACTATATGGCGCAGTACCGTCACCTACAGCAGATGCTTGGTGCGGTGGGCGAGCGCGTGTGGATTGGCGGCAATGTCACCATCCTGCCCGGCGTGACCATCGGCAACAACGTGGTGGTGGCGGCCGGAGCCGTGATTAACAAAGACGTTCCTGATAACACTTTAGTGGGCGGCGTACCGGCAAGGGTTATTAAGGTGATAGAGGATGATATTTGAATTTGAATAACAAACAACACCTACCAAGTGAAGAACTATGCCAATTTCGAGTTGGGAGAATTCCCGGAGGAAGCCAAGCGCAAGTATCGCGAAGAACACTGGGAAGAAGACCTGCTAAAGGCATTCGATGCTGGAAAACGTATGGCGGAAACAATCATTAAGGCGTGATGAGAAAGCTTATACTGATATTAGCCTTGGCCTGTTCGATCAACCTCTTCGGGCAATCCATCGACACATTGGCGATGCGCTCGGCCATCAAGAGGCAGATGGCGACCTATCCCGAATCCTCTTTGCAGGACATCTACAAGAGTTTCTACCAAGAGCATTTCGGTCCGGGCCATATCATCAGCGACACGGCCTCTGCGCGACACTATCTGATGCGCGAACTATCGGAAATGGGAGAAACCGAATCGCCTTATTTTGAGCCTACGGGTAGCCAAGGCGATTACATTCGCATCTATCTCTCTGCTGTCGCCGACAGCCTGATTACCGCCAAACAACTCTTGGATGCCTTTGTCAGAAGTGCCAATTCATGGCAGGAGCCGACCGTCAATTGGTTGGAGAAATGGGAAGCCATCGTCAGCATCATCCAAGCGAATAAGATTGAATT
>DBXU01000133.1:3021-3145 GCA_002310075.1 Bacteroidales bacterium UBA1204
GAAGCCGCCCAAAACAACCAAGCCGTTCACCATAGCCGTCGCTACAACGAGGCGTATCACCCGCATTACCGCATCGTGGAGCGCAGCATCTTTGAAATAGAACTTAAACCTTCTTTGAAATAGT
>DBXU01000133.1:3217-3354 GCA_002310075.1 Bacteroidales bacterium UBA1204
CAACCCATTAAAGTAACAGAAGCCATCTTTCCCATGCCCGTTTTGCTCGTGGCTACTTACAACGAAGACGGCACCATCGATGTGATGAACGCCGCGTGGGGCACCATGCTCGACCGCGATCGCGTGGCCCTCAACCT
>DBXU01000133.1:3459-3587 GCA_002310075.1 Bacteroidales bacterium UBA1204
GTTTCGGGCAAGACCGAAAAGGACAAATTCGCCAAGAGCGGTCTCACTGCGACCAAATCCTCATTGGTGGACGCACCCATCATCAACGAGCTGCCTATCGCCATGGAGTGCGAGTTCATCGAATACCA
>DBXU01000133.1:3677-4858 GCA_002310075.1 Bacteroidales bacterium UBA1204
GCCCTGCAAGCCATCACTTTCGACCCTTACACACACGGCTATTACCAAGTCTCAAAACGCGTTGGCGAGGCCTTCAAGGACGGCTTGAAACTGAAATAATCATCAGTCAGTAACCAGACCAAACAACACCATGCGCAAAACCCTTTTTGTTTTAGCCTTTATGATCCTTTCAGCGTTACCATCCACGGCCCAAATCGACCTTCACAGCCACGCCATCACGAACGGTTACCTCGATTACATCAAAACCAACAGCGCCGAGATGGACGAGGGTTTCCCCCTCCCCGTTTGGGATGCGGAGAAGCATATCGCCTTTATGGACAAGGCTGGCATACAGACCGCTGTGCTGACCATGCCCGCGCCACAGCCTTGGTTTGACGATGCGGAGGCTTCGGCAGCGGTTTGCCGTAGCTACAATGAAGAATGCGCTGCACTCAAGGCACGCTATCCCGGACGCTTCATGTTTTGTGCCGCACTGCCATTGCCCGATATGCCACACGCATTGAAAGAGGCTCGCTATGCTTTGGAAGTCCTAGGCGCCGATGGCATCAAGTTAGCCACCAACAGCTACGGCCAATACCTCGGCGACCCCGCTTTGGACACGCTGATGGCCTATCTCGACCAGCAGAACGCCGTCATCATCTTACACCCACACAAGCCCTCGGCAGTCAATGCACAGCTGATTGCCGATGTGCCGCTGGCCAGTTATGAATACTTGGCCGAGACTACACGCACAGTGCTCAACATGGTAGCACACAATGTGTTGGTGCGCTATCCGCATCTGAAAGTCGTGGTGCCGCATTGCGGCTCGTTCCTGCCCAACGCTTTGCCTCGTTTCCGCTCGCTGCTTCCTGTAATGGTGAAACAAGGCATGATGCAACCTGTGGATGTCGATGCTAACCTTTCACGCCTGTATTACGACCTTGCCGGAGCACCTACCGACGAAATCCTCGATGCCATCTTGACCATCACCACGCCCGACCACATCCTCTATGGCAGCGACTATCCGTATGTGGCCGAGCCTGTGCTCATCAACGGAAAGCAAGCTTTGGAAAGCCATCTCGCCTCGCATGGGTTGAATCCGCAGGATGTCTTTACCGACAATGCAAGACGTCTGTTTGGAGAGAGCATACCGTTGAGACAATATGGCGAGAAGATCGTCCGCCTCGCCGAAATCGAAGTGG
>DBXU01000004.1:0-1883 GCA_002310075.1 Bacteroidales bacterium UBA1204
TAACCATCTGGAATAAAGAGAATGTCGAGACAATCCTCAGCCTTGCCACCGATATGCAAATCCATCACTTGCAAGTCCATCATTTGATATGGCTTGGAGGGAGTTGAACTCATGAGTTCATGCTTGGGGTTGAAATAGCCCTCGTATAATTGGGTCTTTTTCTTATATCGGTCGAATGAGGAAAATCTGTAGAGGATGGTCTGTTTGGGCATCGGCATGTTGATGCACTCCTCAAAGGTGTCTACGATGGTTTCGCCTTCAACGGTTGTGCGGTATTCGTTGAAAAGGCAGGAATAGCTCCGGCTGTAGATGGGAACCATGGTCAGCGAGTCGAATGCTTCGAACAGCACGTCACCATAGCGGTTGGGCTCGATGAGAAATTGTCGCGTGCCCGTCCAGCCCTCGCGGGTTTTGTAGGCAGAAATCTCTACAGCCTCCTGATGCTTATTGCCAATGTGCAGGTAGTCGATACGTAATGTGCGCTGGCTGAAGTAGTCGTCAAAATTCTGCGCAAACAATCCTACAGTGCAGAATAGCAGTAAACCTGACAGCAGAGCTCTCATAATGGTATGTTTTACAATGGTTTAACCCATGTATTATTTCTTGCGGGTGCCGCCTCGTTTTTTAGCGGAAGGGGCAATGGTGGACATGATTTGTAAGCAGTCGGCGTAAGTGAGTGTCTCGGGATTCTTGTCTTTCGGGATTTTGAAATTGTTGCTTCCGTTGGTAAGATAAGCTCCGTAGTGACCGTTCATCACTTTGATATTCTCGTCTTCAGCAAAGGTGGCAATCACGTTCTTATTGCTGTTCTGTCCCAATAACTCAATGGCTTTGTCGAGAGTTATTTCATTGATATTAAATCCTTTACCTAAAGTATAATTCTTATTGTTGTATTTGAGGTAAGGACCATATTTGCCGACTGCGGCCACAATTTCCAGGCCGTTGTACATGCCGATGCTGTGCGGTGCGCGCTCGGCGTCGGTCTTCTTTTTCTGTTCTATCAGTTCGAGGCATCTTTCGTAGGAAACCTCCGTCGGCTCATCTTCCTTGGGCAAAGTGACAAACTTGTTGTCGTAGCGGATATAAGGTCCGAATTTGCCGATGCCGATGGTGATGTCTGCACCTTCGTACTTGCCAACGACGCGTGGTAACTTGAAGAGCTCGAGAGCCTCTTCCAGCGTGATGTTGTCGATGGATTGGGTCTTTTTCAGTCGTGCATATTTCGGTTTCTTGTCGTCGCTAACCTCGCCAATTTGTGCCATGGGGCCGTACTTGCCTAACTTGGCGTACACATTCTCGCCAGTTTTCGGATCCTTGCCGAGCAGTCTTTCGCCGCTGGCTTTGGCCGAGTGCGTCATGGCTTCTTCAATGGTGGGGTGGAAGTGATGGTAGAAATCGGTCATCATCTTCTGCCATTCCACTGAGCCTTCGGCAATGTCATCGAATTCCTTCTCCACATCGGCGGTGAAGCCATAGTCCATAATCTGGCTGAAGTTCTTCTGCAGAAAGTCGTTGACAACATATCCAATATCGGTAGGGAAGAGTTTGTCTTTCTCCATACCATATTTTTCTTTCTTAACGGTTTCCTTTATCGCCTTGTTTTTCAGTGTAATCTGGCAATAATCTCTTTCCTGGCCCGGAAGGCTCTTCTTCTCCACATATTGTCTGTCTTGGATGGTGGTGATGGTGGGAGCGTAGGTTGAGGGACGGCCAATGCCTAATTCTTCCATTTTCTTTACCAGACTGGCTTCAGTGTAACGCAAAGGAGGTTGAGAGAATTTCTGTACGGCCGAAATTTCGTTGGCATACAGCTTTTCGCCTTTTTTTACGGGTGAGAGGAATTCTTTGTCCGTCTCCTCTTCTTCGTCCTTGGATTCGATATA
>DBXU01000004.1:1922-3177 GCA_002310075.1 Bacteroidales bacterium UBA1204
ATTCTGATTTCGGTCTTTTCAATTTTGGCATCGCTCATTTGAGAAGCGATGGTACGACGCCAAATCAGTTCGTACAACTTTTTGGCATCCTTGTCACCGTCAATAGTGTGATTCGACAGGAATGTGGGGCGGATGGCTTCGTGCGCTTCCTGTGCCCCTTTGCTCTTGGTGACATACTTGCGCGTGTGCGCATAGTCGGCACCGTACAATTTGGTGATTTCCTCTTTGGCGGTGTTCAGGGCCAGCGATGACAGGTTAACCGAGTCGGTACGCATGTAGGTAATGTAACCGGCTTCGTACAGCTGTTGTGCTACCATCATGGTTTTCTTCACGGGGAATCCCAACTTGCGGGAAGCCTCCTGTTGCAGGGTGGAGGTGGTGAAGGGTGGTGCTGGCGACTTTTTGCTGGGATTGGTCTCAATGCTGTCGATGGTGAAGGCCTCGATGTTCTTGCAATCTTCCAGGAAAGCAACAGCCTCTTCTTTCGTGTTGAATTTCTTGTTCAGGTCGGCTTTCAGCGTATGGCTCTTATCCAGAACGGAGGTGAAGGTGCCGCCCACTTTGTACGAAGAGGTGGTCTTGAATTGGTTGATTTCGCGCTCGCGTTCCACAATCAGTTTTACGGTGACTGATTGCACGCGGCCGGCCGACAGTTGAGGTTTCACTTTGTGCCACAGCACGGGCGAAAGCTCAAAACCTACCAGGCGGTCGAGCACACGGCGTGCCTGTTGGGCGTTCACCAGATTAACATCCAGCTGGCGGGGATGAGCCAAGGCGTTGTCAATAGCCGACTTGGTAATCTCGTGAAATACAATGCGTTTTACTTTGTCAGCAGGAATCTTAATGGTGTCAATCAAATGCCACGAAATGGCTTCTCCCTCACGGTCATCATCAGTTGCCAACCAAACGGTGTCGGCTTTTTCCGATAACTTCTTAATCTCTTGTATCAGCTTTTTCTTGTCGTCAATGATTTCGTATTTCGGAGTGAACGACTTCTCAATGTCGATACCTATATCTTTTTGAGGTAAATCACGGATGTGTCCTTTACTGGAGATAACATCAAACTCTTTACCTATGAATTTCTGAATGGTTTTGGCTTTCGCGGGTGACTCAACAATAATCAGATCCTTGCTCATATTCTATCTTTTTGTTGGTTTGAAAAAGTGTGCAAAAGTACAAGTTTTTTTTATTTAACAAATTTTTTCTTTCAATACTTTTGTAAAATATTGAAAATGTGCCAGATAACAATTCCTGT
>DBXU01000004.1:3242-4985 GCA_002310075.1 Bacteroidales bacterium UBA1204
TCCACGCCGAAGAGTTCATTGCCGGCAATGATGGCGGTCTTCTTGCCTGCAGTAGGCTGGAATTGGTCCAGCATAATGGAACTGTCGGTCTGTTCGAGGGCATAAACCTCCACGTCCTCTGCTTTCAGCCGTTGCACGAGCGTGGCCGTATCTTCCGCATATTCCCAATCGACCGATTCGGTAGCGCCGAGGGCGGTCTTGGCAATCTCTTTGTTGGGTGGGCAAGCCGTGATGCCGCACAGGTAGAGCTTTTCGACCGCAAAGCCGTCGCAGGTGCGGAAGATGGAGCCCACATTGTTCATGCTGCGCACGTTGTCGAGGATGACAATAAGTGGAGTTTTGTCCTGTTTGTGAAACTCTTCCGCGCTGACGCGGTGAAGTTCCTCCATGGAGAGTTTTTTCATCTGTTTTATTTTACTCTATCGCGATAGAAAATCAGCGCCGCAGTGTTCAGCACTACAGCCATGACGGATAGGATGATAATCTGTTTCTGTATATCGTGAATCGTACTTCCTTTTAAAATGATTTGCTTGATGACATCCATAAAGAATGACATGGGGTTCAGGTAGTTGAGATGCAATGCCCACGAGGGCATGCCCTCTGTCGGGGTGAACAGGCCACTGAGCAGCACGAAAACGATGAAGAGGAAGAAGACGATGAACATCGCCTGCAGCTGGTTTTCGGAGATGCTGGAGATGAAGAAGCCCAAGCCCACCATCACGAAAAGGTAGATGGCAGTGACACCAAGCAGCAGTATCACGCTGCCTTGCACCGAAATGTGGAAGATGAAGTACATCAGCACCAAGCCGACCATGAACTCCATCATACCCAGAATCCAGAAGGGGATGGTTTTGCCCAATAGGAATTGCCATTTCTTGATGGGGGTGACGTTAATCTGCTCGATGGTGCCGATTTCTTTCTCGCGCACAAGGTTCAGCGCAGTGACATAGGCGCCGATGAGCGTAACCAGAATGACCAAAATGCCAGGTACAATGATGTTTTTGTAGTTCATCTGCTCGTTGTACCAATAGATATTGGTGGTCACAATCTGCGACAAGTCGGTGGTGATGGCGCCGCTATTCTCGGCCATGTTGCTCATGAAATTACCCAGCACGGCCTGCACATAGCCAATGCCGATGCCCGCCTTCACGCTGTTGATGGCGTTGGCGGTGACAGCAATGTTGCATTGCTCCTGATTCATGATGCTCTTCTCCAAACCCGCAGGCAATTCCACAATGAAGTCAATCTCGTCTTTCCTCATCATGTAGTCGGCTATCTTTTTGGAATCTATAAGTCCATGACTTACAAAATGTTTTGAGGCGGCGAAGTCGTTGATGATATTGCGTGAGGTGGAAGAGTGGTCGTTATCGATGAAGGCGATCTCCAAGACTTTGATTTCATAGTCGGCGGTGAACGGGAAGAGGATAAATTGAGCCAACGGAGCCACAATCAGGATGCTGAGCAGCAGCGGACTGCGGAAGACCTGCAAGAATTCTTTTTTGATAAGGATGAAGATGGTCCGCATGGCTATTTTCTTTTATCGATTCGGGTTAAACTGAAGCTGATGAGTATGATGGACATACCCGTCAGGATGGCCAGATACTTCCAGATTTCGGAAAATCCGGAGCCTTTGATCATCACGTCCTTGATGGCGATGATGAACCATTTGGCAGGGAATATGTCGGCGAGAATTTGGAAGAAGTAGGGCATATTGTCGAGCGGAAAGAGAAAGCCCGACAGCAA
>DBXU01000127.1:0-183 GCA_002310075.1 Bacteroidales bacterium UBA1204
TTAGGGTGCAAAGATACGAAATCTTAGTGAATGGGTAACATGGATATGAAAAAAAGCATTAGGAGATGATTTACACTTCCCGTTCCGCGCAAAATTCGGTCAAGTCACGCAGCGTCTTGGTGATTTCTGAAGGAGGGAATCCTTCAAGGGCATTCATAGTCTTGTCGTGATAAACGGGCAGCA
>DBXU01000127.1:219-348 GCA_002310075.1 Bacteroidales bacterium UBA1204
GCGCAGCTGGAAGAGGATGCCGAAATGAAGCCCAAAATTGGCGATTTGTTTGACTTGTTCAGGCGTGGCGTCGACCGAAAGGGAGCCTGCCACACAGCAGGAGCGCATTAGCATGGCGGTTTTGCGGGT
>DBXU01000127.1:371-4730 GCA_002310075.1 Bacteroidales bacterium UBA1204
TTGCATCAGTTCCCCTTCGCTCATGGTAGCGGTGGTGCGTAGCATCTCCTTCAAGATGGCATGGTCGCCAGGCTCACTGAGCAGCAGCATGGCCTTGGCCAAAAGGAAATCACCCGCCAGCACAGCCGACAGGTTGCCGAACTGGGCCTTCACGGAGCTTCTGCCACGACGTTCGTTGGCATCGTCCACAACGTCATCGTGGAGGAGCGTGGCGCTATGAACCAACTCCACAAAAGCAGCGGCACGCACCGTCCGTTCGTTGACTTCACCGAAGAGCTTCGCGCACAAGAGCACCAACACAGGACGCAGCCGCTTGCCGCGCGTGTCGCCCACATAGCGCATGATGCGTTCCATAGGCTCGGTGTCGGCATGTAGAGTCTTCTCAAAAAAAGCCTCAAATTGTGCCAACTCCGTGGCGATGGGGGATATGATTTGTGCCAATGCTTTCACGGCTGCAAAAATAGCACAATTTTGCACGATATTTGCTATTTTTGCGTTATTATTCCAAACACTAAAACCATGAAACGCATCGGAATTATCCTCGCAATAGTGGCCTTGGTGGCCATCGGTTTGCTGGCATTTGCAACTCCAAACCAGAGCCCCGACAACCCTAAAACCCCGAAAAACAATTATGAGACTATGTGGAAAAAAGTAAAGGAAAACCTCGAAAAGAACTTGCCAGAATCGGCGGAGAAGGAACTGGATGCCATTGAGCAACAGGCCGCAAAAGACAAAAACGACATACAACTGCTGAAGACCTATCTCTATCGACAAAAAATCTTCCAGCTCACCGTCGAGGAAGACCCCGACCAGTATTTCATCCAATATGCCGAGTCGAAGATTGGGCAATTGGACGAGGTGTGCAACGCCCTATTGCACGAGGAAATTGCCCGAGCCTATGCCAATTATCTGGAGTCGAACGAATGGACGATCAACGAAAACCTGCCCATCGACGGCGACCTTTCAAAGGTGGAGATGAAATATTGGGATAAGGAGAGTTTCAAGACGCGCATATATCAACATTATAATGAAGCTTTAAAGCCCATCGAGGCACTGAAAAAGGCCAAGACCGAGGATTTCATGGTCTTGTATGAGAACAAGGAAAACAACGAGAAATACCTTGAATACGAAGCTTCGCTTTTCGAATTCATGTTTCACCGCGTGGCCAACTACTACCAAGGCGAGGCCAATGCCGACGATGCCGAGGGCGACACCGAAAAATGGTGGCTGCCCGCCAAGGATTTCGTGAAGGCCGACTTGGGCGCTGCCGACAACCCACTCGCGAAGTGTCTGACAATCTATCAAGACCTCATCGCCTATAATCTCAAGGAGAAGAATGAGGATGTGCTGATCTACAACGACTTCAAGCGTTTTGGATTCGTTAACGGCATCTTGGGGAAGGATGACCAATACCAAGCCGCGATGGAAGACCTGAAGGCACAGCACAATGACAATCCGCTTTCGGCCGAAATCACAGCATTGATGGCGCGGAACCTGATGAACCAATACGAAAACAACAGCAGCGACAGCACTTATTTCGACAACTACAAAAAAGCCAAAGCAATGTGTGAGGAAGCCATTGCCAAGTTCCCGAAGTCGCAAGGTGCGAAGAACTGCGAAAACCTCATCAAGCGCATCGAGGAGCCTCAAATCGACATCACCCTCAACTCGGTGCAACTGCCCAACGAGGCCATTCCCGCAGTGCTGGAGTATAAGAACACCACGAAGCCTTATTACAGAATTGTGAAAGTCAGCGAAAAGGAACTGAAGCAATTGCAGCTTGTTGACCATAAAAAGGATCTTATCAGAGTGCTGAACTCCAAAAACGCAATTGCAGAACAGGAACTCACTTTGGCTCTCGAGGCCGACTATCGCCACCACAACACCTTGATTGCCTTGCCTGCCTTGGAAGAAGGCATCTACTACCTGACCGCCACCACTAAACAAGACATCAAGAGCGAGGACAAAACCTTGATAATTAGTTTCCAAGTTTCTAACCTTGGCTACATCACTGACTCAAAGTATGAGCAGATGACCGCTGTGGTGGTGGACCGCAAAACGGGGAAAACCGTGGAAGGCGTGACTGTGGAATTTTGTCGCCGCGAGTGGGACTACAAAGCCCGCGAATACAAGACCATCGTTTTGAACACGGTGAAGTCGGACAAGAACGGTAAAGCCGTCATGACCGGTGAAAAGGGTAGAATGACCTCATTCTACATCAACCTCCGCAATGGCAACGATGTCTTGCTATCTGACATCAATTTCAGTATAGGATCACCGAACAGGAACGATGGAGTGTATCATATGACCACGCTCTTCACCGACCGCGCCATCTATCGTCCTGGACAGACCGTCTACTTCCAAGGTGTCGTGAAGCGCTCGCAAGACAAGGAACAGACATTGGTGAACGGCTATAGCGAGAAGGTGACCTTCAAGGATGCCAATTGGCAGGAAATCAGCTCTGCCCAGTTCACTACTGATGAATACGGTTCGTTCAGCGGCTCGTTTGTAATTCCTACCGACCGCCTAAATGGCGTGTTCCATCTCATTACTGGCCATGGCTCTAGTACGATCCGTGTGGAAGAATACAAACGCCCGACCTTTGAGGTTACTTTCGAACGTCCGAAAGAGCAATATAAACTGAACCAAGAAGTTACGGTTCATGGCGATGTGAAGGCATACGCTGGCTTCGGCTTGGACGATGTGGAATACAGCTACCGCGTCGTCCGCAAGACCTCCTTCCCCTGGCGTTGCTGGTGGTGGTGGTACCCAACCGTAGAGGACGAGCAAATCACTCACGGCAAAGCTCGTACCGACGAGAACGGCAAGTTCGCCGTCACTTTCAACCTGAAGCCTTCCAAGACCATCGCGCCTGAGAAACAGCCTATGTTCACCTATGAAATCGAGGTGACCGCCACAAGCAAGCAGGGCGAGACCCACGCCGACACCTACAGCATCCGCGCGGGCTATAACGAAATCGCCATCAGCACGGACCTGCCTTCTGAGGTGGAGAAGTCCGACATCGGCAAGTACCAAATTACCGTGAGCAACCTCAGCTGGCAGCCCGCCAAGAGCCGTATTTCACGCAAGATTTACCGCTATGAAGATGTTGCCAAGATCAACTATTTCGATGCGATGGGACGCTCGGAGAAGCTGGACAGACAGGTGCTGAGTGACGCTGAATTGGCGAGGTTGTTCCCTATGTATAGTTTCTACGACAAGCAAAATAAGACTCTGGTCGATGAGGCCACAATCAGCGTGGATGACAAGGCCAAGTTCTACGAAGGCAAGGCATTGGAACCTGGGAGATATGTCGTGGAGCTGACGAGTCTTGACGACCCCTTGGCGAAGGTTTCGGAGCAGTTCATCGTGTTTGAGAACGACTCCCAAAAACTGCCTTTTACCACGATGGAATGGGTGCACCAAGACAAGTCGACCGCCAAGCCGGGAGAGGAAATCCAACTCAGCATCGGCAGCGCGGCCAAGGATGTGGACGTCTGGGTGCAGCTGCTCCATGGCGACGAAATCCGCCTCGATAAGAAAATCAATGTCAGCAACGGCGTGCAGACCTTATCCTATAAGGTGACCGAAAACGACCGTGGCGGCCTCAACTGGCGTTATGCCTTCGTCAAGGAAAATTCTTTCAATAAGGATCGTTTAGACATTTCTGTGCCTTTTGACAATTACGACTTGGATGTGAAACTCGCCACCATGCGCGACAAGCTCAGCCCCGGGGCCGAGGAGACTTGGGAAGTCACCGTCCGCGACTACAAGGACAAGCCGTTGGAAGCCGCTTTGCTTGCTGGTATGTACGATGCTTCGTTGGATGAATTTGAACGCAATCATTGGTGGTTCAGCATGTCGCCTTCGGGTGTGTCTGGACGTGGCTTCAATTCTGATGGCCACGGCTTCACCTCGTCTAACACAGGCTTGGATTACCTCTATTTCGTCGAACTCTTCAACTTCAGCCTGCCCTCCGATGCGCCGTTCTTCGATTTCGGCTATGGTTATGGTGGACGCCGCTACAGAAAAGGAGGACGCGTGCTCTATGACGAAGATGTTTATATGTGTGTGGAGGAAAGTGCTGTACCTCGAATGTCGGGAGCCGTGTTGCAAAAGAACAGCGTTGCAGCCGATGGTGTCGTGGAGGTTGAAGAAGAAGCCGCTGATGCCATGGAAACTGGTGCTACCGCCGCACCCAAGAAAGACGAGCCCAAGGAACCCGCCGAGCCCACCCTCCGTGAGAATTTCAACGAAACGGCCTTCTTCTTCCCGCAGCTACGTACCAACGCCGACGGCAGCGCCACCTTCAGCTTCACCATGCCCGACGCACTCACGCGCTGGCGCCTGATGTTGCTG
>DBXU01000127.1:4789-9129 GCA_002310075.1 Bacteroidales bacterium UBA1204
ATGTACGACAACGACGAACTGTGGTTTGTGGCCAACGTCATCAACACGGGTGACGAGCCTGTCACGCCCACGGCGAAACTCGAAATCTTCGATGCAGGCACAATGAAGCCGGTGAATTTGATTATCTCCAACGCCACGATATCGATGGAGACCATCCAACCTGGTCGCAGCAAGGAAGTGCGCTGGAAGGTGAAGGGACAATATGACCTTAGCCTTTTGGCCTTCCGCTTCACGGCATACGCGGGACAGTTCAGCGATGCTGAGCAGCACCTCCTGCCTATGCTGAGCAGCGAGATCTTCATGACGCAGACCTTGCCCATCACCGTGAAAGCCGAGACCGAAAAGACCTTCGACTTCGAAGCCATCGCCAACCCCGATAGCCACGAGCGCGACTACAGCCTGACCTTGAATTTCAGCACCAACCCCGTGTGGTATGCCGTGCAGGCCCTGCCTTACCTGGCTAACGTCAAGGCCGACCGCGCCGAGACTGCCTTCTACGTGTTCTACGCCAACACGCTCTCGTCCTACATCGCCGACCACATCCCGAACCTCTTGAACTACATCAAGAAATGGCAGATCGAGACGCCCGACGCCTTGCTCTCGCAACTCGAGAAAGACCAAGACCTGAAGGCCATCATGCTGCAAGAAACGCCGTGGGTTTTGGAGGCCAAGAGCGAGACCGAGCAGCGCAGCCGTATCGCCAGCCTGTTTGAAATCAACACGCTGCGCGGCCAACAGACCCGCGCACTGCAACTCATCCAGCAAAAGCAGAAATACAACGGTGGCTGGCCTTGGATGGATGGCATGCCGGAGAGTCCCTACATCAGCACCTATATCTTGAGCGGCTTCGGCAAATTGCAGAAGATGGGCGCTTGGAGTTCGTTGAGCAAGGACGACCAAAACACCGCCCAAAGCATCTGCGACAAGGCCGTGCGTTACCTCGAATACGAGGTGGCCGAGACCTACCGCTATATGAAAGCCCACAGCAAAGGCAAGGACTGGCCGATCAGTTCCAGCACCTTGAACGAGCTCTATGCCTTGAGTTTCTTCAAGGAGCAAAACTCCGACAAGGACTTCGCCACAGCGAAGAAATACTACCTCGGCAGTCTGGACAAGGAGTGGACCTCGTTCAACTTTAACCAACGCTCGAAGGGTGCCTTGGTGCTCTACCGCAACGGCAACGAGAAGACCGCCAAGCTGATGATTCAGTCGTTCAAGGAGTGCGCCCAGAAGAACGAGCAAATCGGCATGTACTGGCCGAAGAAATACTTCTCGTTTGAGTCGCATATCGCCACCCATGCCAACATCATGGCGGCCTTTGCCGAAATCGACCAAGACCAGGAGATGATCGACCAGCTGCGCGTGTGGCTGCTCACCCAGAANNCAGAAGCAGACCAACAAATGGGAAAATTCCGCTTCCACCGCCGACGCCATCTATGCCCTGCTGATGCGTGGCAGCGACTGGTTCGAGGAGGGCAAGGAAGTCACCCTGCGCTTCGGTAACACGCCCATCAGCACCGAGGGCGGTGTGGCTGGCACAGGCTTCATCCAACGCCGCTGGAACGCCAACGAAGTGACCCAAGATATGCGCCAACTCACCGTGAACAACCCGACCAACCACCTTGTGTGGGGCGGCCTGTTCCGCCAGTATTTCGTCCCGATTGACGAGGTGAAGAGCGACGAGTCGGGCTTCACCATCAAGCGCGAGCTGTTTGTGGAGACGGTGACCGACAAGGGCAAGAAACTCGTTCCTTTTGAGAAACAAGCCTTGAAGGTCGGCGACAAACTCACCGTGAAAATCACCTTCACCAGCCANNAGCCAGCAAGACATGAGTTTCGTCTTCGTCAAGGATCTCCGTGCGGCCGGTTTCGAACCGATTGAGCAGATTTCGCGCTACGAATACAACGACGAGATGAGCTACTACCAAAGCAACACCGACACCGACATGGAGTTCTTCATCGAGTTCCTGCCCAAAGGCACGCACCAGCTGGAGTACAGCATGTTCGTCACTAAGGAAGGCTACCTCAACAACGGCTATGCCTTGATCCAGTGCCAGTATGCGCCCGAGTTCAGCGCGTATTCGGATGGAATGAAGGTGAAAGTGGGTGAATAATGTTGTTTTACTATCTTTGCATACCTTAAAGATGTAAACTATGGAAGAGATATTGAGTTTTTTGGAGGCTGTGTTGCATAACAACAACCGACCATGGTTTCAAGAGCATAAGAAACAATATCAGATAGCGCAGGCCAACTTCAATGCCTTGGCTGAACAGATTATCGAAGGTGTGCAGAAGTTTGACGACAACTGCAAAGGCTTGACTTTAAAGGACTGCACCTATAGATTCTATCGTGACACGCGTTTCTCGCCCGACAAGCGACCTTACAAGACCCATTTTGGTGTCTTTGTCTGCCCCGAAGGCAAGAAATCGATGCTCAGTGGCTATTACTTCCATATTGAAGCTAAGGAATCGGAGTACTTGGGTCACAACATGCTTTGCACTGGGATGTATATGCCCGACACGGCCATGTTGAAGACCATCCGCAACGAGATCCTCTTCAATGCCGAGCCATTGGTGGACGCCATCGCCAAAGCCAAAGGCTTCGGCTTGGACACCAGCCATGCCATGAAACGTGTGCCTAATGGCTATCCCAAAGACCATCCACAGGCCGAGCTTTTCAAGCAGCGTGACTGGCTGCTGGTGCAGGACCTTCCTGACCAACGCCTTTTCGACTCACATCTTGTCGAATGGGTGGTGAGTGAGTTTGAGAAGACCAAAGACTTCTGCCAATGGCTGAACCGGACAGTGAGAGGGGAATGATTAAAAACGGATAAAAGTGACGGCTATGACAATAATGTACTTCACAATTGGACAAGACCTGGATATGTTTGTTCAGGCCTACTGTTCGATAAATAGCTTTAAGAAACAATTGGACCCTTCTGATAGAATTGTCGTCGTATCTTCCAATCCTGAATATTTCAACCATTTGGAAAAGGTGGAAACCATTGCCATCGACGACGATACAATCAATGAATGGAAGGGGAAGCATGGTTTCTTTTGGCGGACAAAAATCAAGGCCATCGAAAAAGTCTCTCGTCTGTTTCCCAACGATGACTTGCTTTATCTTGATTGCGACACTTTCTTGTACGGTGACTTGTCTGCCATGAAACGGCAATTGGGAAGCGGAAGGGGATTCATGGATGGAAACGAAGGACATCCTTCCAAAATCAAGTATAAGCCTCAACGGATGTATCGGAGTGTTGGAGGAAAGACGTATGCAGGTATCACTATTTCGGAAAAGCATGACATGTGGTGTGCTGGCGTTGTTGCCATTCCGTCGGCAAAGAAAGAGGTGGTTGTCGAGACGGCCTTGTCGATATGCGATGGGATGTTGGATGATGAAGCAGAACCCATTGTAATCGAGCAGTACGCCCTGAGTATTGTCATGCAAGAAAGTCTGGAGCTAATGTCTTCCAAACCTTTCATCGGTCATTATTGGGCCAATAAGCAGCAGTGGATAGATAAAACGAAGGAAGTCATCCTAAAATCATATTTCACATCACTAGGTCCCGATGAAGAGGCCAAACTGATGGAATCTGTCAATTACAAGGAGATTCCTGTATATGTAAAGAAACACAGCACCAACAAGAAGTTGAAAAGATGGGTTGACATTCTTTTTGCCGATGGCGAAAAGAGATATATGGAAGACTCGTAGAGACGAGCCGCCTCCACGAGTCTTATTCCTTGTTTTGTAAGCTTTACGCCAGTTCAAATTGTTCCAAGAACTTCAAGTCGTTCTCGAAGAACAATCGCAGGTCGTTGATGCCGTATTTCAGCATGGCGATACGTTCGACGCCCATGCCGAAGGCGAAGCCTGTATATTTCTCTGGGTCGATGCCGCTTGAGATGAGGATGTTGGGGTCGCACATGCCGCAGCCTAAGATTTCAACCCACCCTGTATGCTTACAGATGTTGCAGCCTTTTCCGCCGCATATGTTGCATGAGATGTCCATCTCCGCCGAGGTTTCGGTGAAGGGGAAATAGGAGGGGCGGAAACGCACCTTGGTGCCTTCTCCGAAGAATTCCTGCACGAAATGGTACAGGGTCTGTTTCAAGTCGGCGAAGGAGACGTTCTCGTCGATGTAGAGACCTTCGATTTGGTGGAAGATGCAATGGGCGCGGGCCGAGATGGCTTCGTTACGGAATACACGTCCAGGAGCGATGATGCGAATGGGCGGTTGATGTGTCTCCATCACGCGAACCTGCACGCTCGAGGTGTGGGTGCGCAGCAGCACGTCCGAAGCCTTGTTCACGTTGGGTTCCTTGCTGATGAAGAAGGT
>DBXU01000127.1:9141-12996 GCA_002310075.1 Bacteroidales bacterium UBA1204
GGGTGGTCGAGCGGGAAGTTCAAGGCTGAGAACACATGGTAGTCGTCCTCGATCTCGGGGCCTTCGGCGATGGTGAAGCCGAGGTGCGAGAAGATCTCGTTGATGTCGCGGCGCACGATAGACAAGGGATGGCGGGCACCCTTCATGTCGGCAGCGGGCATGCTCATGTCGAAACCTGCATCGTTGCTGTGCTGGTTCTCAAATTTCTGTAGTTGTTCTTCCACCTTGTCCTGCACAACGTTTTTCAGCTCGTTGAGCTTCATGCCCATCTCCTTGCGGAGTTCGGGGGCTACGTTTTTGAAGTCGGCAAACAAGGCGGGGATGATGCCTTTCTTACTCAGATAGGTGATGCGGAAGTTCTCCAAGGCGTCCTTACTGTCGGCTTGGAAGTCACGCACCTGGGATAATATCTCTTCGATTCTTTCTTTCATGGGAATGCTAATTAATGGCAGCAGTTTTTCTCGCAGCCTTTTTCGATGGTAACGGAAATGATGGTGACAGGTTCAACGGGAACATCCATATAGCCAGTCTTTACATAGGCGATCTTGTCGACGATATCGAGGCCTTCGGTCACTTCGCCAAAGACGGTGTAGTCGCCATCGAGATGGGGCGTGCCGCCTATGGTCTTGTAGGTCTGGCGTTGGCGAGCCGAAAGCACCTTCCCGGAGCGGTTTTCGAACATGTCGAGCCAGGCGTCGTCATACACCTTGCCTTGCACGATGTAGAACTGAGAGCCGCTGGAGGCTTTCTTGGGGTTCACCTGGTCGGGTTGACGGGCAGCGGCAAGGGCGCCTTTCTTGTGGAAATGGTTGCTCTTGAACTCAGCAGGAACGGTGTAGCCAGGGTCAAGACGACCGTCGGCGTTTTGTCCGCCTTGGATCATGAACTGCTTGATGACGCGATGGAATGGCGAACCATTGTACCAACCTTCATTCACCAGCTTGATGAAGTTGTCGCGGTGCTTCGGGGTGTCGTTATAGAGTTTGGCTTTTATGGTTCCCATGCTTGTCTTGATGACGACAATGGTTTCTTTCTCACTTGCTTTTTGTGCTTGGCAGGTCAGTCCGACCAACACCAAAGCGGCTAAAATCAGTTTTTTCATGTTGTTATTAAAAGGATGTTTTTATTCTTATCAGTCTTGGACAATGGAATAGGTTATTTCGATGCGCATGGGGTTCTCGGCGGCGGGACCGTTGAGTACCCAGCGTTGCGCGTTGAATCCGGCACCGTTGATGCCGAGGCTCAAGCCAGCGTTAGGCTTATTGTTCATAATGATGGTCTGGAGGTATTCCGAGATGCGGAAGGTAACGGTGTTGGTGTTGGAGTCGTAGGTGCCTCCGAAGTAGTTGTTGCCTTCGTAATAGTCGGGTAGGAGATAGGAGGTGCCATCTTCGTTGAAGCCTAGCAGCACAAAAGTCTTAGGGGCCACCAAAATGGCCGTGTCGTTGGCCAATGGTGAAGGCGATAAGATAAGCTTGGCATCATTGATAAGGAGGTGGCAGTCTTCCAAAGTGTCGGCCCAACGGGGGAGGTTGGGGAACCACAGGCGCGTCCTGACGCCGCCCATGGTTTGTAGATACAACACTTCTTGACCCAACAAGGTGTCACCCTCAAGCAGCTGTTGCACGAAGGCGGCATCGCCCGTAGTATAGTCGTGGTCGATATGGTTGAAATAAGAGTCGGATGTGGTTACATAGAAATTGTAACGTTTGGCATGGTCTGGAGTCGAGAGGTTGTGGTAATACAATTGCAACATCGTATAGGAGTTGTTCGTCAGGTTGATGTAGCTGATGGCACCACCTTGGCTGACAGGTTCGCAGGTCACATAAAGTCCCTTGAACAAGTCCTTGAAGAGGTCGGCATTGGTGAAAGCCGTGGTGTCGAGTCCGATGAGATAGTTACCTAATGTCGCGTCCAAAGGGATGCGGATGATGGGCCTGTTGATGGTGTCGGTGCCAACGTTGAGCAGTGCGGTCCTGGGGTGGGGACGGAACTGGTAGCCATTGGCCAGGTCGATGGCTTCGGTGGGGATGGTAGAATGGTTGTAGTAGCTTTCATACATCGACAGACTGTCGGTCAGCATATAGGCATGAGCGGTTTGAAGGGTGCTCGTGTCGCCATAGTAGCTGGTGAGGCACAGTTGCAGAACCACCGAATCGAGGACGGCGTCGTTACCGAAGCTTTGGCCTGTCGAAGAAGGACGAAACTGGGTGTAGAATCCGGCTTCGCTATGGCCGAAAACGGGGTCGAACATTCCTCCGAGCAATGCGTTTGTGACCCTAGTGGTACCGACAGAGTCTAAATAGGAATGGCAATAAACCTGCAAGGTATCGGTGTGATACATGCCGATGTAATTGTTATCGGAGATCAGGTTGTTGCCGATGGTTTCGGGAGATTTCTTGCAAGAAACGGAAAAGGCCAAAACAAGAAGGCCAATCATTAACGCTGAATGGGATAAAGCAGTTGAATGATATGTTTTCATTGGTGATTTCTTATTGTTTTGTCAAAATGGTGTCGTAAAACTCGTTGCAGGCCTGTGAGAAATGCTCGTCATCTTGGAAAGGCAGGATGGGCTTGTTACAAGTCTTCAGATATTCCTCAATTTCGGGGTGGATGTGGGGACTGTTGATAACGATGCCGTCCGAATAGTCAATGGCTGCTTTGGTGAGGTTGACATAATTGGCTTCCTTGAAATACTTCAGGTCCTTGGTGTTCATCCCCGGCAGCTTCATCTTTTTATCGAAGCCAGCATTGAAAGTCTCGCCAAACCCATCGTCATAGATGGAATAAACGATCTTTGACTCATTGAACAAAGGGTTGTCTCTCACTGTCATGGCGCGCTTGATGTATGCCGGCATAAGGGCAGAGATCCATCCGTGACAATGGATGATGTCGGGCGACCAGTTGAGCTTTTTCACCGTCTCAATAACGCCTCTGGTGAAAAAGACGCAACGGTCATCGTTGTCGGAACAGAACACGCCTTTCTCGTCATACATCATGTACTTTCGTTTCGAAAAGAAATCATCGTTGTCGATGAAGTAGATCTGCATCCTGGCTTTTTGGATGGAGGCCACCTTGATGATGAGCGGGTGGTCGGTATCGTTGATGATAAGGTTCATGCCCGACAGGCGGATTACCTCATGAAGCTGGTTGCGGCGTTCGTTGATGATACCGTAATGAGGCATGAAGATCCTGATTTCCTTACCATTTTCTTGGGTGGCTTGGGGCAGATACCTGCCCACAAGACTCATCGGGGTCTCTGGCAGATAAGGGGTGATTTCTTGGTGAACGAAAAGTACTCTATATTTATTAGCCATAGTAGTGATAGGATGTGTTTTAAACGAGCAAAGTTACAAAATTTTTCTGAAATAACGAGAAAATTTTTTCAATTTATTAAAAATCAGCATTTTGAATTATTGTTCAATGTTCCAATTTATTCCTTATCTTTGCAAGGTCAAATCGATGATTAATCGGAGCTAAACCGCAGTCCGCTATGGAATACGAACATTTTGAAAATCAGGAGCACGAATGGGAGTCGAACCTCAAGGTCACCGAGGGGGTCGACAGCCCCATCCAGGTCAACCCGAACGCTTTGGAGCGCATGCGACGCAACCAGCAGCAGCTCATGCCGCTCGACTGGTATGTTGACGGCATCCTCAAAGGCGATCGCGTGACGCTGAGCAAGGCCATTACGCTGGTGGAGAGCGCCCTGCCCAAGCATCAGGAACTGGCGCAACAGATTATAGCGGCTTGTCTTCCCCATGCAGGCAAGGCCTTGCGTTTGGGTATTACCGGCGTGCCGGGAGCGGGCAAGAGCACTTTCATCGAGGCTTTGGGCGTGCATCTCTGCAACAA
>DBXU01000127.1:13053-13547 GCA_002310075.1 Bacteroidales bacterium UBA1204
ATGGAAAGCCTTTCCGTGCACCCCAACGCTTACATCCGTCCCTCGGCCTCGGCAGGTACCTTAGGCGGCGTAGCACGTAAGACCCGTGAAACGATCATCCTTTGTGAGGCAGCGGGTTATGATACCATCTTCGTGGAGACGGTGGGCGTGGGCCAGTCGGAGACGGCAGTGCATTCCATGGTCGATTTCTTCCTATTAATCCTCATCAGTGGTGCCGGCGACGAGTTGCAAGGCATCAAACGCGGCATCATGGAGATGGCCGATGGCATCGCAGTGAACAAGGCCGATGGCGACAACGTGATGCGGGCCAACCGTGCTGCTGCTGAATGCCGTAACGCACTGCACCTCTTCCCCTTGCCCGAGTCGGGACAAGAGACCAAGGTGCTGACCTGCTCCGCGCTCACGGGTTTCCAAATCGACGAGGTGTGGCAGATGGTCGCCGATCACGTGCAGGCCATCCGCGACAACGGCTATCTTTATAGGAAACGCGCCCA
>DBXU01000127.1:13562-13799 GCA_002310075.1 Bacteroidales bacterium UBA1204
TCGATGGACAGCGCCTTGAAAAACGACTTCTACCAGAACCAACTCGTGGCCGACCTGCTCCCCTTGGTCGAAAACGACGTGCGTTGCCAGCGAATGAGTGCCTATATCGGGGCACAGAAACTGTTGGTTGCATATTTCAACATGTTGAAACGATAAATTGCTTATCTTTGCCTCCCAATCTAAAACAAGAAACATCAAATCCTAAATCATACGTAATGGACCAAAGAATTGCCATGA
>DBXU01000127.1:14011-14157 GCA_002310075.1 Bacteroidales bacterium UBA1204
AAGTACAAGACCGCCTTCCGTAACCCATTCACTGAGACGCCCACCTTGGACATCCTCTGCTCGTTCTACAACCGCGACGGCGAACCCTTCGAGAGCTCACCTGAGCATATCCTCCACAAAGCCCACGAAGTGTTCAAAAAGACCAC
>DBXU01000127.1:14251-14441 GCA_002310075.1 Bacteroidales bacterium UBA1204
AGCGCCCCGTTCAACAAGTTCACCGAATACCGCGTCGAAGCCATGCGCCTCATCGCTCAAGCTGGTGGCTTGATCAAGTACGGTCACTCCGAAGTGGGTAACTTCACCCTCGATGGCAAGATCTACGAGCAGAACGAAATCGCGTTCCTGCCCACCAACATCGAAGATGCCGCCGACCAACTCGTGGTTG
>DBXU01000092.1:0-257 GCA_002310075.1 Bacteroidales bacterium UBA1204
TCGATGTAGCCAATCTCGCCAGTGACGATGTTCTTGATGGCCACGCGACCGCCTTCAAGCAGGTCCCAAACGGTGTTGTTCAGCAGGATGCCTTCGTGGTTGTCGCCCGCCAGGGTTTTGGCGATGTCGAAGCCACGCATGCCGCCGAAATTCTTCTCCTTTTCGAAGAAGAAGAATTGGTGGGTCTGCATGTTGAACTGACCACCGATGTTAGCATTGTTGTCGACAACGATATTGCTGATGCCGAAGGCGTTGAG
>DBXU01000092.1:420-554 GCA_002310075.1 Bacteroidales bacterium UBA1204
CCGCACTTACCGATGCCGCAGTTGAGGCTTCGGTTGCGGCCGTCGAGCGAGTGGCTGTGGACGGGATAACCGGCTTGGTGAAGGGCAGCGGCGATGGTCTTACCGCGTTGACCTTTGACGGTCTTGCCTTCATA
>DBXU01000092.1:609-1430 GCA_002310075.1 Bacteroidales bacterium UBA1204
ACATATAGAATGTGTTTTTGAGTCGTTATAAGACCGCAAATTTAGGAAAATCAAAAACAACAAATCAAAACGTAGTTCTTTTTTTGATGAAAACATACAATTTTAAGATGACGCAGGGTGTGATCGTTTTAAAAACCAATGAAAAAAGGACTTGTGAGAAAAAAACACATGGTAGGTAACAACAATTCAAAATATTTCTGTATTTTTGCAGCCCGATTTTAGGCAGATGGAGAATAAAAACGAATTCCGCATCCCTGTCAGCGGCCTTGCCTTGGGGAATCATACTTATCGGTTCGAGATCAAGGATGATTTCTTTGCCGGTTTGGAATATTCTGAGATTCAACAAGGTAATGTGACCGTAAGGCTTGATGTTGAGCGTGAGGAGACGATGATGACCCTCAAATTCGGCATTAAAGGAGAGGTTCGTGTACAATGTGACAGATGCGCTGATGAGTTTGATTTGCCCATCGAGGATGAGAGGGTTTTCTTCATCAAGCTTGGCGATGAGAATGCCGAAGAGTCGGAAGACGTGGCTGTCGTTTCTGCCGATCAGGCTGATTTCGATGTCAGTTCTTTGATTTATGAGTTCATCATCCTTGCGATTCCGATGCATCGCGTGCATCCCGAGGGAAAATGTAATCCTGAAATAATGGCTCTGCTGTCATCGGATCAAAATAACGAGGAAGATGAAGATATTGATGACAGCGATGAAATCGACCCTCGTTGGGCCGCTTTGAAAGATTTGAAATTGAATGATAAATAAACAATTGGTAAACAACAAGTTAAAATAGTAGTAAAATGGCACATCCTAAAAGAAGACA
>DBXU01000092.1:1446-4026 GCA_002310075.1 Bacteroidales bacterium UBA1204
AAACCCCGAACGTGACCATCGATCCCACCACCGGCACCATGCATGTGATGCACCGTGCTTACTATGTGGACGGCGACCTGTACTACAGAGGTCAGCTGGTCATGGCTGCCAAGCAGTGATTGCTGGCGCGTACATGCGGCACCTGTGAGACAAGGAAGGGGCTGATTTCATCCCGACTATAAATTATGTTTGGGAAAACATCAAAAAAATCTCCTAAACGTGCCGTGACTGACAAAAAATGCTTATTTTTGCATCGGTTTTGATGCTAAGGCATTGAGAAAACTAAATACGGATTTTTTTCATAATCTTTATATTGTTTTTCCCCACCTTCTTCCCCAGGAGGTGGGGTTTTTTGTTTGTATCACTCGGGAGCCTGCCAGAAATAGTCGGCGTCGTGAGTGAATACCATCCGCTCGGAGGATTCTTCTTTGTCATCCGAGGGCACAAGTTTGACATAACTTGATCCTGTGTCCCTGTAACGGCTCTCCGGATTGAAGCGGTTCTCGGTGACGCACTCGATATAATATAGGTTCTTGGCCATGTAGTTTTCCAAATAGTGTTCCTTGGTTTGCTGGCTCTCGTGGTTCCAGTTAGCGTCCTCGTTGAGCACCAAGGGACGACCGTCGATGAGGCGTTCGCGCACCTCGGCGATACCCAACAAAGTACCGTTCTCGTCCGTCACGAATGCATAGAAGGTCGGGTCGACCCAAATCCATTTTTTCAGTTGGCTTGACCACACCACATTAATCACGTGACAGTCCTGGTCATTGGGGTCTTTGGGCATACAAGTCACATAGCGTGAGGGGATGCCCAACGACAGATACATCTCATTTAAAGTGATGGCCAGATGTCTGCAATTCACACCCTTGCCTGTCGATTTGTGGTAATTGTATATGTCAATGGCATCAAACTCGCAAAGCGCATAATTGCCGCCATCATGACGGATGGAATCATGGACAAAACGGAGGAGGTTGAGGATTTTCGAGATCTCGTCGCCTTCGCCCGCTACCTCATCCAAGGAGAAGAATTCTTTGACATTCTTCAAGCGCATATCCTCCGCTGACTGATAGCTGAAACGAGGCAAGGAGTCGGTGTCTTCATGCGAATAAGGAGCCGCACTCTTTAAAACAGACAGGTTATCGTATTGTTCAATCTGTTTCAGTAAAGCCTTGAATCTCTTTTCGTTGCGAATGAAATCAAAGTCCGAGTCGTTTTTCATGTTGCCATAGTCCTTATAACCTAAGTCTATGGCGTTTTCTAATGCGGATAATGCGGCTTTCTTTTGGTGAGAGAGGGAATAGCTGCAAGCCAGGTTGTAATAGGTGTTGGCTTTGAAATAGGCGAGGGATTGTTCGATTTTCTCACGTGACTCGTCGTATTCTGGACCCTTGAACACCGTTATCGAATCCAAATAGTGGATCAAATCGGTCAAGGGCTGTATGGCCAAACCATATTGCCCACTGTCGTAGTAGGTACGGTATTGAGCGTCAAATTCCGATAGTTTTTTGTAGTAATTGTCAAGTGATTGTGCGTTGATGAAAGTGGCGGTGAGAGAAAACACGCCGACTGCCATCACCTTGAGAAATAATTGTTTAATGTTCATAATAGCTTGATTTAGTATAAAAACAACGTAGGCAGTATATTTTTATTATTTTTGCGAAAGATTTCAAGTTTTCAAATTACAAATATATGAAACTTTCGAAAGACCAAAAGAACTTGCTGAAAGGAGGTCTCGCCACATGGGCGGGGATGATTGTCGCAGCGGCGCTTTTTGCCATCTTTGGCAAACGCACTTGGAGCGATACCCTATGGCTTATGCTTGGCATGACGATTGCCGAAATCGTCGTCGGACTGTTTCTGACGCTTGGGTCGAGAGTTCCGAAGAAAAAAGATGAAAAATCAATAAATTAAAATAACTCCAATGAAAAAAGTATTCTCATTAATCGCAGCATTATTGCTGACAATTACAGTAGTCCGCGCCGACGAAGGCATGTGGCTGCCTTATTCACTGAATGGCCAAAACCTGGCCGAGATGCAAGCCATGGGCTGCAAACTCACGGCCGAGCAGATTTTCAGCTTCAACCAACCCAGCATCAAGGACGCCATCGTGCAATTCGGTGGCGGCTGCACGGGCGAGATTATCTCTCCTGAAGGCCTGCTACTCACCAATCATCACTGTGGCTTGAGCTATGTGCAGAAGCACTCGTCCATAGAGCATGACTACCTCACCGACGGCTTCTGGGCCAAAAGCAAGGGTGAGGAACTGCCCAACCCAGGCCTCACCGTCCTCTTTTTAAATAGGGTGGAAGACGTCACTGAAGCCGTGCTGAAAGGTGTTACTGCTCAGACCAGCGAGGCTGATCGCGAGGAACTTGTGGCAAAGAACGCACGTCAACTTGAGAAAGACCGTAAGGGAGACCGCAACGTACGTATTGAGATTGAGCCTTTCTATAGTGGCAACCAATATATCCTCTTCGAGTATGACGAATACAAGGATGTACGACTCGTGTGCTGCCCACCATGGGGCATTGGCAAGTTTGGCGCCGACACCGACAACTGGACTTGGCCGCGCCACAAGGG
>DBXU01000092.1:4129-4281 GCA_002310075.1 Bacteroidales bacterium UBA1204
AAGCCTGGCGACTATGCCATGATCCTAGGATATCCCGGATCCACCGACCGTTATTCCACATCCTATACTGTGAAGAATGTGATTGAAGAGGAAGGTCCCGCCATCATCGACTGTCGCACGACTAAACTCGAGAACTACCGCAAGCACATGGA
>DBXU01000092.1:4393-5007 GCA_002310075.1 Bacteroidales bacterium UBA1204
CGCCGCCAAGCTCAAGAGGAAGACTTCGCCAGATGGGTCGGCGCCGATGCCGGACGCATGGCCGAATATGGCGACATCTTCAAAGACATTGTAAAAAAGTGGAACATCCTCGATGAGATTCAGAAGTCGTTCGTCTACCATCGTGAGGCGGGTTGGAACGGTGGCGAGGCCGTCGCCTTCAGCCGCAGGTTCATGCGCATCAACCAGATGTTTGAGGCCAAGGCCGACAAAGCCGATATCAAGGCTGCTGCCGAGAAAATGCAGCCCGCCGTGGAGGCCTTCTTCAAGGACTATAGCATGCCTTTGGACAAAGATGTGACCGCTGCCCTGCTTGCCTTGTTCTACAAGAACAATGAAGCCAACCTCATGCCAAGCGAGATCCTTCGCATCGGATTGGAGAATGGTGGCGATTTCACCGAATATGTGTCCAAAGCCTTTGAGAAGTCCATTTTCACCGACAAGGCCCGTCTTGAGAAGTGGATGCAGAAGCCTAAAGCCTTGGACAAAGACCCGATCTTTGCGTTAGCAACGAACATTATTGACTCTTATCAGGCTTTGTATGCCCGCTATCAGGAAGCCCAAAACCTTGGCAACCAAGGCGAGCGCCTTTACAT
>DBXU01000090.1:0-1474 GCA_002310075.1 Bacteroidales bacterium UBA1204
ATGGGCGAGACCTCCACGCTTGAGAAAGCTCTCATCGTGGGCGCTATCCTCTATACCATTTTGCCTTTCAGCTTGATTCCATATAAGGCCCACAGAATTCTCGGACTACTCGACGAAGGCTTGGCCGTGCTNNATCTTGCCTTTCAGCTTGATACCTTATAAAGCCCATAAAATCCTCGGTCTGCTCGACGAAGGCTTGGCCGTGCTTTATGTGGTGAAAAAAGTGCAGCATAAAATTACGCCCGAAATCAATGCCAAGGTGGACGAAACCTTGAATGCTTGGTTTGGTGCAGAAGAAACTACCCAAACCGCTGAACCTGCTGAGTGATTTGTATACTCATAAAAACCGCCCATCTATGTCATTCCTGTTTGGAATCTATAGATGGGCGGTTTTGTATTTAGAACTTTAGAGTTCAGACGACAAATGGTATCTCCCACTACCATATGTCTTTGTTTCATAGCCGTTTGCTGTGGGCAGGCAAACCTCAGCTGTGGTGTTGGCAGGGATGGCAATATCCCATTCAAAACAATTTCCATCGCGTTTCCAATGACTTTCGATGCGGCCTGAAACAGAGTTGAAGGCACAGTTCACAAAGTCCAGTCCCTCAATAGGATAAGGCTTGAGTTGGATTTTGCTGTAGCCAGGCTCTAACGCACGGATGCCGCCGAGGTATTCGTATTCCCAAAGGATGAGGTCACCGAGCAGCATGACATGGTTGCCCGAGTTCATGGCGGGGTCGGCGGTGTTGCCGTTCCAAAGTTCCCAAATGGTGGTGGCACCATTGCGAACCATATAGCCCCAACTGGGATAGGTGTCGTTAGACGCAATCTTGAGGGCGAGGTCGCCATGGCCGTATTCCGTCAGGCAGCGCATCAGCTGCTGGATGCCGATGACACCCGTTGAGACATGACCGCCACATTCGTTCATGGTCTTGTCCACGATGCTATTCATCACCTTGTCTTCCAAGCCCCTGGGTACCATTCCGAACCACAAGGGCAAGATGTTTGCCGTGACCGTATTGTTGGCGTAGACACCCGAAACACGGTTGAAGTACTTGTCGTTAAAAGCGATGGTGGAGGTGGTGATTTCCTGGTTGAAGAAAGCCACATCTTCGTCGAAGCCCAAAACCTCGGCAAAATTGGCCATCTTGCCGCAGAGGTAGCAGTAGAACGGCGTGGAGATGACCGTCGCATCGGTGATACGTGTCGCGTCGTTGGAGTGGATGAGTTCAAGTGATTCGGGCGGCATGCACCAGTCGCCATAGGTGTCGCGAGGCATGAGGCCAGCCCGCATGTAGTCGTTCTTCATGTGGAGCATCCACTTCTTCCAAGCTGCATAATGTTGACGGATCGGCTCCACATCGCCGAAACGGGTGTAGAGCATATCCGTCACGGTGACCATGGCGCCAGGCCAGGTCATGTTGTCGGTGTAGCCGCGCCAATAGGGTGGGATGACATTGGCCAACGAGCCGTT
>DBXU01000090.1:1479-1702 GCA_002310075.1 Bacteroidales bacterium UBA1204
GCGTAGAGTTGGTGGTTGTTGAAGATATACGACTCGCCATAGTTGCCCGTAGTGCGGTCGCCCGTCCAGCCCAATCGTTCGTCGCGTTGCGGACAGTCGGTGGGCATGCTGCGGTAGTTGCCGCGGATGCCCCAGTAGGCGTTGCGGTACACCGCGTTGATGATTTCGTTGGAGGTCTCAAACGAGCCCGTGACGGGCATCTCATCGTAGATGACCCAGCCCT
>DBXU01000090.1:1757-4042 GCA_002310075.1 Bacteroidales bacterium UBA1204
ACGAACATCGGATGCCAGTGGAGTTCAGAGTTTAAAGTTGAAAGTTGAGAGTCAGTTAAAAGTTGAGAGTTGTTAGTGACGATGTATCGATCCGTACATTCCGCGCTGCG
This sequence comes from Bacteroidales bacterium UBA1204, assembly GCA_002310075.1. The sequence continues at coordinate 1,868 of DBXU01000090.1, forward strand.
GAGGTTGGCGGTATAGAGAAGGCTGTCGGGAGTGAGGAGTTCGGCGAAGTGTAGCGTGATGATATCGCCGGGTTGTTGTCCACGGGCTTTCATGTCGATGAAGCCGACCATATTCTGACCCATGTCCAAATACCACTTGTCGTCTTTCTGGAATAGGCTGACGGGCTTCAACTTCTCCATCACGGTGATGTTGGGATTGGGTTGCGCACTGAGCTGACCCTCTGGGGCTTCTACAAGTTCGGCTTGATGCCATGCGGAATCATCGTAGTCGGCTTGGTTCCAGTTGCCAAGGTCGAAGTTCTCGTCGTAGGTCTCGCCGTCCCATTCATTGGCGGTGCGGATAGGTCCAAGGTTCGTGATCTTCCATGTCTCATCGCTGACGATGGTCTCCTTTTGGCCGTCTTTATACGTCACTTCGAGTTGCAAAAGCAGTCGCGGTGTGCCGAAGCCATACACATGCTCGGTGCCGTCCCAGTTGGGGTTGGCGGCGTTGTAGCGAATGCTCGTGTAGCGCCCGCCTTCAAGGATGATGCCCACGGCATTGTCGCCTTGCTGGAGCATGTTGGTCACGTCGTAGGTGTTGAAATACACGCGCTTCGAGTACCAGGAAAGCGTAGGTTTCAGCAGTTCCTCAGGTGCGACTTCAGTGCCATTGAGGTAGGCACTATAAACGCCCATGCCGCTAACATACAGTCGAGCCTTATCAACCTCACCTTTGAGGACAAATTCCTTGCGGAGATAACGCGCTGCCAAGCGGGTTTTCCCTACCAGCACATCGTCCTCAAACTCGTGTCCGATCCATTTCGCTTGCCAGTCCTCTTGGTTCAACAGACTGATTTCAAACGACTTGACATCGCTTGCAAGTTTGGCTTTCTTTCCACCTTTGGCCGTTATCGTCGTGACGACTTTCCAATAGGCTTTGTCGCGGCTTTTCAATTCCACACCTGCATAAGGGATATAGAGCATTTGGCTTGAAGGAATCACGCCTGAATCCCATAGGTCGCCGATGCCTTTTTGGGCGTTTTGGGCGTTTGAGGCCACGATGATGCGGTAGTTTTGTTGTACCACATCGTTTTCTGTGGTTTCATAGTTCCAGCTGAAACGCGGCTGCGCCGTAGCCAACGCCTGTTCGTGGAATTGTTGCTCCACATTCGGGTTGGTGATGGTGACATCGAGTGAACCATTACAGGAAATGAGACCTATTAAGGCTATAAGTAGTATGATGATGCGTTTCATATAAGTATGTGTTATTCTCTGTTATTTTAAGGCTTCCAAACAAACAATCCCACTGCCACAGCAAGTGTCCGAATCAGTTCCAATAAATCTTCGGAAGGCGCGTAAACGGTCATACACATGTCGTCGCGGCTCAAAGTAATGAGGGCTTCTGATGCTCCGACGAGGATGCATAAATTGTCGTGGTTACCTTTGACAAGGTCGGCAAGCTTCTCTGGCTCAGGGTTGAAAAAGCCTTCGGTGTCGTCACCTATGAACAAACGCAGATCATAGTAGCAATACAGCTTCAATAGAATCTCGCAAAACCGTTCCCGTAGGACAGCATAGCGCGATGGTTCTAGATAATAGTCTTCGACGGAGAAAAACCTTCCTCCGGCATTTTCTGGAACCTGTTTGGGCAGAAAATCCACCACCCAGTACTCCTTGTCAAAAAAGGATTCTATCATGTTGCACAAAATACAAGAAACACAAAAGTATATATTTATTGATAGACTGGTGATAGTTTTTCAAAAATAAAAAGAAAAAAAGAAATCCCATCGATGATGACGGGATTTCTTATTTGTTGAGACATTTCCTAAAACGTCTCAAAAACACGTGTTTTTATGCTTGCTTCCGAGCTGCAATCAGCAACTCGAGCATCTTGATGGCCGACTCGCTGACGGGCGTGCCGGGGCCGAAGATAGCCACAGCACCAGCGTCATAGAGGAACTGGTAGTCCTGAGCCGGAATCACGCCACCCACGGTGACCATGATGTCGGGACGTCCCAACTTCTCGAGCTCGGCGATAACCTGAGGCACGAGAGTCTTATGACCTGCGGCCAGTGAGCTTACGCCCATGATGTGGACATCGTTCTCAACGGCTTGCTTGGCAGCTTCTGCAGGCGTCTGGAACAAAGGTCCCATGTCGACGTCGAAGCCGATGTCGGCATAACCGGTGGCGAC
>DBXU01000010.1 GCA_002310075.1 Bacteroidales bacterium UBA1204
TCACGACGAACGACGCTGGCAAGGCTCTCGTGGCTGCCGGACCGAAACTGTGATCACCTAGGTAAAACAATGTATGTGGAGGCGTAGCGGCGCTACGTCTCCATATTTTTCTAAAAGATGTTATTATTTCCAGATTGCTGCATCTAATTCTATAAATGGCATATAATTTGCAAAACGAAACAACGTTAAAAACAATCCGAATAACAAAACCTATAAAAAAATGAAAAAAACTATCAGAAGAATCGCTCCTGCAATGCTCGTCCTCGTGGCATTGGCCACCCTTTCATTCATGGCCAAAGACGGCGTCACCCTTAGGCTGAAACCGCAACAAGGCAAGACCTACACCGTCACCACCAAGGCAAACATGATGACTATGATGGAGGTGCAAGGCCAATCCATGAACATGTCACAAAGCGTGGAAACCCGACAAATCTTCTCGGCAAAGGAAGTTACCGACGCCCAATCCATCCTCGAGACCCAAATTGAGGCCATGAAAATGACCATCTCACAGATGGGTATGAAGCTCGAATATGACTCAGAGCATCCTGAAAAGGCAAGTCCCATGTTGGCCGGACAGACCAAAGACATTGAAGCAAAGCTGCACAAACCCACCGACATCACCTATGACGTTATGGGAAAACTCGTTGGCGACAGCATTGATGCTTCCATGAACCAGCTGGGTGTTATCATCGAATTACCCGAAAACGAGGTCGTCGTTGGCAGCTCATGGACCAACACCACTTCTCAGGAAACCGGCGGCATGGAGTTCAGTGCCGATATCACCTACACCGTGAAAGCCATTTCGAAAAAGAGCATCGACTTGACTTATACCGGCAAAGTGAACGGCAGCATGGCTGACATCAACGGCACCTATGAAGGCACGGCCACCATCGATCCGCAGACTGGCATTGTAACCCATAACACACAGAAACAGAACATATCTATGACCATCAACGAACAAGGCATGAGCATCCCGATGACCGTTGTAGGTAACACGACTGTTGAAGTGAAATAAAACACAGAATCCTATGAAACAAAAAAAGCCAGCGGAGATCCCGCTGGCTTTTTCATTGTTAGCCTATAGCTATTGCTTAGTTCAACATGACGGGCATGAGCAGCATGAGCAGGTCTTCAGCCTCGTTCTCGTTGCCCACGGGGGTAAGGATACCGGCGCGGTTGGGAGCCGACATTTCGAGTTTCACCTCTTCGGTGTCGAAATTGACGAGCATCTCCTGGAAGAACCTTGAGTTGAAGCCAATCTCCATGTCGTCACCCGTATAGCTGCAAGAGAGGCGTTCCTTGGCTTCGTTGTAGAAGTCGACGTCTTCGGCGGTCAGCATGATTTCCTGGCCTGTGATGCGGAAACGCACCTGATGGGTAGCCTTGCTCGAGAACACTGCCACACGGCGGATGGCCGACAGGAACGACTGACGGTCGATGGTCAGCTGGTTGGGATTGTTCTTCGGGATGACAGCCTCGTAGTTGGGATAACGGCCTTCGATGAGGCGGCAAATCAGCACGAAGTCGCCAAACACGAAAGAAGCGTTGGTCTTGTTGAACTCAATGCGGACGGGCTCGTCAGCCAAAGTGACAAGGATGTTCTTCAGCTGGTTGATGGGCTTTTTCGGCATGATGAACGAAGCCACCGTATCCGACTTGACGTCCATCCTTCTGTAGCGCACCAGCTTATGGGCATCGGTGGCGACGAAGGTCAGATAGTTCTCGTTCATCTCCATCAGCACGCCCGACATGATGGGACGGATCTCATCGACGCCCGTGGCAAACACGGTCTTGTCGAAGCCCTTTGCCAAAACATCAGCAGGAATCTCCCACACCGAAGTGTCGGCCATCACGGGCAGCTGCGGGAACTCGTCGCTCTTGTGGCCAGCGAGTTTGTAACGGCCTTCACCGGCGATCAGTTCAACAGCCAAGGTGTTGTTGTCGACTGAAACCGTAATCGGTACATCGGGGAAATTCTTCATGATCTCAAGCAGCAGGCGTGCAGGGATGGTCACCTCACCCGTACCATCCACCATATCAGGCTGCATGGTGACGGTCATGGTCACATCCAAGTCGGAGGTGGTGATCTTCAACTCGTTCTCTCCCAACTGGAACAGAAAATCATCCAAAATAGGCAATGTGTTTTTCGAGCCTATCACGCCGCTTAAAGCCTGGAGACTCTTCAATAGTTTTAAGCTTGATACAATAAACTTCATCGTATTATAGGTTTTATTCTCTTCTTCTTTTGAAGTTGTAAAATTACAAATAATTGCAATATGACGACATTTTTGATGAAAAAAACTTCATTTTGTCATCATCAATTCAGGCCGGCATATCTCAGACGGTTCAAGAAGTCAAGCATCGACTCATAGGGCACCGCCACGTATTGGAAGCGGTTGCCACCCTCCTCCACGGTGCGGCTCTTCTCTTTCGTGTCGAACAGCTTCTGGACGATATCACCATAGGTAGCGTGCACTTGGAGCTGTCCGTCGCCGCAGTTATAATTGATATACGTCATGAACATGTCGTTCTGGAAGAAATAGGTGATGTTGCCCAGGCGTCTGTCAAACACCACGAAGCCATCCACATATTTGTTGACGACATTTTTCCCGAAGCTGCCCAATCCGATCTTTCCCACCGACACAAAGGCGTGCATCTTGTCGTTCCACACCATCTTCAGATCAGGAATAACGATGGTCTTGCAATAGAAATCGTTGTCCTTCATCTGCGGGTAGCCTTCCAAGTCGATGGCCTTGAACATCGCTTCGGTTTCCTTATCGGAGTTCTCAGAGCGATAGTATTGCAGGAACTGGGTCTTGAACAGGTCGATGGACTCGCCTTCCGCATTCGCATATACCTCCGCCATCGCTTCAAGGGCTTGCTCGTCGAACAGCGGCACATTGAAGACATGTGTGCCGCACAAGACGAGGCTGTCATTAGGATACTGCGTATAGCCGCCATGCATGACGAACTGTGTCAAGGCGGTATCGAATCCCAAGCCGATATTGCCGTGGCCACCAATCACGCCCCGTTCATTCAAATCGAAATAAGTGTCGTAACGATCCGTATTGGTGATCATGAAACGCGTGCTGTCGGCATCGAACCACAAGACACCATCGGCCGAGGTAGTCTCATCCAATCCATTCCTTCCGTCGCGTGGCGTGAGGAAAGAGGCAAAATAGCCGCCATCGATGGCCAGCTCATAGAACAAGCCGTTACACATCCTGGGATCTTGTTTCTGGATTCTCTCCATGCTCACCGGGATGCGGATCTCATCGGGGTTGATATGGGTGGCTGATGCAAACCAATGGTTGAGCGCGGCTATGGTATCGGTGGGAACCAAGGATTCCAACCCGGGCGTCTCCAGCTGTCCTTCCTCCACAAGCTCCTCGCCCACCAACAACGTATCGGCAACCGCCAAGGAATCCATCACTACAGGCAACTCCTCCTTGAATGCCACCAGCTTATAGACGCCATCGTAATAGCCATATCTTTGGGTGGCATCCAATGTGACGCGACCCTTGAAGGCATATTGCGTATTCAGTCTCAGTCCCTCTTCATCGTTGATATGGGCATAGCCATGGGTCACCCCATTGACAGGCACAATGGTATCCACTTGTATCGGGATGTTGACGCCCTCTTTGTTGGCGTAATCCCAAACGCCAGAAGCCTCATAGTAGTTCCTGCTGTGGATGTTTACGACAGCATCCTTATACAAATGATAGCTGTTCAGCGTATCGGCCAGCAGCTCGCCCATCACAGGTTCCAGTTTCGAATCCGCGTTGATGTCGATGTCGTGCTCATATGGGAACACGGCAGCGTCGGCGACACGAATAATCTTAACGTCGTGGGCGTGGATGATATAATTGGTCATATCGTATTCGGCGCTCATGCTATAGAACTGCAGCGAATCCTGTTCGGGCACCAAGGAGATGAACTTGGAGGCGTCATTGTGGACGGCAAGCAGTTCCTCGTGAGTGGTAGCAGTGGCATAGTCGCCAAAGCTCTCCACCGGGTTGAAGACATGCAAGCTGTTGGATGCCATATCCCATTCCGCCTCTTTCAGTGAGCAGACGAAATGGTTCATCGGGAAGTCGAGGCTACTGTTTTCGTCCAGGTAGTCGTATTGCACCTTTTGGCTGTCAAAATCGACATTCGCCCGATAATTTGTCGCAGAGAAGGCCACGGTGCTCGTATCCGCCGTGTACAACAGGAAGTCAGCCGAATCGGCCACAAAGGTATTGGCATCGAAGGCGAAGTAGTCGGAGTCGAACTCTGTGAGGCCAAACCTCAGCTTACCGTCGGCGGCATAGCCTTCGGGCGACAGGCTGGTCTTACCCGTAAAATAAGTATTGCCGTACATGCAGATGGGTTTGTCGATGGTCTCTGTCGTCAGCACAGGCGTTTTCACGTCCCATTTCATGCGAAGGGCGTCGGCACTGGCCAGGGGGAACAAGGTCCCATCCTCTTTAGGCACCATATTGAACCGATGGGTAACGGCAGTGACTGAATCGAGATAGAACACAAAATGGTCCGCATCGAACACTGAAGTCTGATAGTCGAGACGGCCGTCGCCATAGAATCCGTTTTCGGACAAATACACCTTCTGGTGGAAACGGCCCGAGCCGTCGAACATGGGATAGGAATCCGTTTCATTCTGCCCGATCTGATGTTCGAAGCCCAAGGAATAGTCATCCATCACCACCAAAGGCTGCTTGATGTTCGGGAAGATGCCTCCCGACACCAGTTCGCCGTCGAATCGCACTTTGCGCATGGAAAGGTCGTTGAGGCTGTCGACGGTGAAAGGATACAGCTTGTAATAGAACTTGCCTGCCAGGTCTTTTTCGGACTGTATGGAGTCGACGTCGCCGGGATGGAAGACGCCGCCGTTGATTTTCCTATAGAACTTATAGGCGGGGGCTTCGCTTTGGAAGTAAGGATATTCGGGCGTCTCGATGCGGCTCGACTTGTTGTCGCCCCTGTCAATCATCAGGTGGCCTTGCAGGCGTTCGAGGGTGCCGTTGACGGGAATAATATGACGGTTGTCGCGGGCATAGAAACGCAAGGAGTCGACCTTTGCCATGTCGATGGAGAAGTCCTCATACGAGAACAGGCAGTCCTTGGTGAAGAACTCGAACATGCCGGCGATGATGCCCCCCGAGAAGCGGAAGTCGCGGTTACGCCCCAAGACGATACGGTTGTTGTCGGGAACGATAACGACGCGTTTCCTGTCGCTCAACGAAATGGCGGCGCCATCGACCCCATCGATTTGGCTGGTGATGCCAAACACAAGCATCTCGTTGTTGGTCAAATCGAGGCGCAAGTTGGGTTGACGGTTCGTCGTAGCGGTATGGAGCTTGATAACGTCGAAGTCGATTTTCTCGCGATACGAATCCAAGACATCGTAATAGCGTGGCAAAACGGTCACCCACTTGGCTTGAGCATCGTATTCGACATAACCGTCGGCTTGCAGCCTCAGCAGCAGCGAGAGCACCTGTTCGATGGGGTAATGGATGCTGTTGGCCAGGTCGGCCACCGAGAAGTGGTCTTGTCGTTCGATGTTGTCAAAACCTCTGACAAACTTTTCGATGCGGATCATCGGATGGATGTCGTCCATGCCTTGCAGCATCTTGAAGTCATCGTCGCGGAAGTAGTTGACCGAGACAATATCGCCCTCGCTCTTCGGGTTGACGCCTTCCATGCGCTTGAAGTCGATGTTATGACCGTCGAAGTCCCAATACATCGCCTCAAGATAGATATCCACGCCATGGTAAAGGTCATGGAAAGGAGCATCGCCATAGTCTTTCAGCGAACGGTAGATCATCATCTTCCGTTTCTGGTTGTCGTACCTGAAGCCAAGGTTGTTGTGATAGATGGAGTCGGTCACATGGGTGACGGAGTCGGTAAGATACAAGCGGAAGGCAGCGTGGTCGGAGACCAACACATCCTCTTTCGTTATCATGAAACGCGGGGCTTCCACCTTCAAGACCCTTTTGTTGCCTTTCCTAAAGTTGAAAACCGCTTTCCTTCGTCCTTCGCCAAACACTTCAATCTGATTGCCCATCACACCGAAGCCGCCCCTAAAGTCAATATCCTTGAAGATATTGGGGATGACATAATCGGAGCGGTACGACCTCACACGGGGATACTGCGTCCGCTCGTCGGGATTGTTGACCAACACCTTATCTTCGTAACGGCATAGTATGGGATCCTTGAAATAATGGTTGTCACGATAAATGACCGAGTCGATGCTGTATTCAGAGCGGTTCAGGTCCAAGGTATAGTAATCCGGCAATTGCACCGACATCTCGGAAGGGGAAATGCCAAATCGCGACCAATCGGCACGTCCTCCTCTGCCCTCCCAAAGGTTGTCTTCCAGATGATAGACGCCCAACGCGCCGTTGATGACGGATTCATCTTTTGAAGAAGCCAACACCAATGTGCCGTCGACGGTCAGCTCGAAAGACTCCCTCGAAGGAAAGCCTATCAAAGCATCGCGCAGCATCCATTTGGAGTTGCCTTTGGCCGACAAGACCTTATCGACGAAGATACGCTGGCAGGAAGCCAGATACTTGTCCATGCCCACCATCGACTTTTGGGCCTTGGCATCGGTATAGCCCAACCAATTGCCCACATCTTGGTGCGAGAGGCCTGCCGTGGGAATCTTTTGAAGCACCTCCACGAAATTGAAGATGTTCGCATAGACTCTGGCGCCGCTGCGCGCATGAAACTGTTCGCACAAACGTATCACCATATCGGCTTCCGACTGGCTATAGTAGCTTTTCCACACGCCTTCAAAGCCTTTCATGATGGCGGCCGCCTCTTCCCTGTCCTCCTTCGATGAAGAAGAGTTAAGGAATGCGTTCAGTTGGTTATAGAACGTGTCCTTGTCGGTCGAAAAAAAAGACTGCGACCGAAGTGTCGTCATGCCGACACAAAACAACAACAATATGACAAACAGGCTCTTCTTCATCTTTTGAACTTATTAGACTACAATCCTATCTTTACAAAACTCGGCAGCCACCCAGTTGTTGCGACTCAGATGGCGGCAATAGCGCAAGCCAAGACGTTCAGCTTCAGCTCTGATGCCATCCAGATCCTCGGTGTAGAAGCCGCTAAAGAAAATATGGGCATCAGCACGCATGGCAGCCACATAGTAATGCATATCGCGAAGCAGGATGTTGCGGTTGATGTTGGCTAAAACCACATCGTAGTGTCCTTTGATGGCCAAGGCATCGCCTAGAATGATTTCGATGTCGGACATGCCGTTCAGCTCAACGTTGGTGAAGGCGTTGCGGTAGGCCCATTCATCGTTGTCGATGGCCACCGTGTGGGCGGCCCCAAGCTTTTTGGCCAATATAGCCAGCACCGCCGTACCGCTACCCATGTCGAGGACTTCCTTCCCCTGAAAATCGGTTTCCAGCATCAGCTGGATGATTTGTGCCGTCGTCTCGTGGTTGGCCGTGCCAAACGACATCTTGGGCTCGATGACGAGGTCGAACTCGAAACTCGGGTCAGGCTCATGGAAAGGTGCGCGCACACAGCAGCGTTCGTTGACCACCACAGGCTGATAGGAAGCCTCCCACAGCTCGTTCCAATCCTTGTCGGGCATCTCCTCCACCTTCAGCAGACGGATGTCAAAAAAGGCAGGCTCCGACAACAAGTTTTCAACCGCAACATCGTCACGGCTGGTTTCCGAGCAATAGGCTTTTAGGGTCTGGGCCTCATCCATAAAAGAGTCAAAACCCATTTCGGCCAGCATCGTTGTCAGCATGTCATGCTGGATGTCGGAACCAGGCGCAGTGAAAGTATATTCCAGGGTCTTCATCACTCTTCCCCGATGTGTGAGGCTTGGTTGCAGATGGAGACGAAGTCTTCTGCCTTCAGCGAAGCACCGCCGATGAGGCCGCCGTCGACGTCGGGTTGAGAGAACAGCTCGGTGGCATTCTTGGCGTTGCAGCTGCCGCCGTAAAGGATACGGATCTCATCGGCCGTAGCCTCGTCGTAGTGCTCCTTGATCAACGAGCGGATATAGGCATGCATCTCTTGTGCCTGCTCCGGAGTGGCGGTCTTGCCTGTACCAATAGCCCATACGGGTTCGTAGGCAATGATGGCATCGTAAATGGCGTCGCCGTCGAGGTGGAACAAGCCTTTTTCAAGTTGTTCCTTGACGACCTCGAAATGACGGCCCGCCTCGCGTTCCTCCAGCACCTCGCCGACACAGTAGATGGGCGACATGTTGTTTTCGATCAGACGGTTGATCTTCTCGGCCAACACTTCATTGGTCTCGCCAAAATATTTCCTCCTTTCACTGTGACCTATGATGCAGTAGTCCACGTCGATGGACTTCAGCATCTTGGCCGACACCTCACCCGTGTAAGCTCCCTTGTCGTAGGCACTGCAGTTTTGTGCTCCTACGTTGAAACGCTGCTCGTCAAACTCATAGTCCGTCAGCATTTCGAGATATGGGAACGGTGGACAAATGATGACTTCGCAATTCATTTCATCCTGTTCATCAAGGCGGTCAAGGATATCATCGACCAAAGTTTCAGCCTCATCGAAAGTGAGGTTCATTTTCCAGTTTCCTGCTACGATTTTGCTTCTCATGATGTATATTTTTTGATTCGTTATTCTAAAGTACAAAGTTACATAAAAAAACTAAAACACCAGTCTGCAACGGCAGACCTCTGTCTCCTTTTGGGTCAAGACCTCCGTCTTGGTCAAGCGCACACAGAACTCGTTATCAGCGACTTGTTCGCGATAAAAGTTCATCGTGTCGCCTTGATGCGTCTCTGCCACATAGGCGATTTCAAACCTTTTCAGGCTATGTTCGCCATACCAGGCAACATCCCAGAGGTCAAGTACATGCTCGATATACTTCACCGAGTTGACGTGCCCGTTGATATCGATGTCGTTGTAGTTGACCTCGATGCTTCTTATCAGTTCGGCATCATCCGACATCTTCACACGACCTCCTTTCTCAATCGGACATGGTTTGTCGTCGACAATCCAATCGTTGATGGCGCCATTGTCGATGGAATAGATGTCGCTGGGTTGACGCGTCTCCGTGTCGATCATCGCCCAGATGGAGCGACCATAGCCGTACACCCTCCCTTGTCCGTTGGAGACGCAGAAGTTACGGCTGGTGAAGAACTTCATAGCGCTCTCCACCCAGGTCTCAATCGTAAAACGCTCGTATTGGGCTGGCATCTCCTCCATCTCGATGGCCAATCTCGAGAGCACCCATGAACGCTTGATGGTCATCAGATACTTCATCCCGAAACCGCGGTCGGTGGAATGGAAGTCGGCGGCATTAAGCATCTGGTTGCCGAGATGACCCAAAAACATCCGTCCCGAGAAATCGCAGTGGAACGGCTCAGCCATGAATTCGTATTTGCCTATCTTATTCATTATCCATTGATTCTAACACGGGGGTCGATAATCCCATAAATGATATCCACCACGATATTGACGATAATCAGCATGACAGCGATGAGCAGCACCGCTCCCATGATGACTGGGAAGTCGTATTTATCCAAGGCGTCGACCACCACCACGCCAATACCCTTCCAGTCGAAGACATACTCCACGAAGACGGCGCCTGCCAACAGAGAGGCAAACCATCCCGATACGGCTGTCACGACGGGGTTCAAGGCATTGCGCAAGGCGTGGACGCAGATGACGCGCCAGGGTTTCAAGCCTTTGGCACGCGCGGTACGCACATAGTCCATCGACATGGCTTCCAACAAAGAGGTGCGGGTCAGTTCGGTCACCACGGCCAAGGGGCGCATACCCAAAGTCAAAGCAGGCAGGATGAGGTTCCGTAAACTCAAGAACTCTCCCCTGCCGTATTCATCGACTGTATAAAGGCTGCCCGTCATGCTTAAACCCGTATAATGCTCAAGCAGGAAACCAAATACCCATGCCATGAGGATGGCCGCAAAAAACGATGGCAGCGACATGCCGATGGTAGTGATGAAAAGCGTCAGCTTATTAAGGAACTTCGTGTTGATGACAGCAGCCAAAATGCCAATCACCAAGCCCAACAGCATGGCTATGGAGATGGAAACCGCCGCCAGTAACAAGGTGTTGGGAAAAGCCTCGCCCAAAATGTCGGACACCTTACGCTTGCTTTGGTACGACATGCGCAGATAAGGGCCTTTCAGCACGACAGCCGTATTCCCCAATGTCGCCAGTTTTGCATAATGGCCTATCTTCTCCAGTTTTTGTTCACCTTTCGAGACGTCGTAAAACGAAATCGGGACCAGGTCGTTGAGATAATCGACATATTGCTTGCCAAGGCTTTGGTTCATGCCAAGCTCTTCACGAATGGCATTCACAGATTCTTGGTCGGCGCGTTGTCCGAGCATCATCTGAGCCGGATCTCCAGGAAGGATGTTGAAGAGGAAAAACACCAGCGTGGCGACGCCCCAGAGCACCGCAACGCCGTATAACAACTTCCTGATGATGTAGGCTCCCATAGGATCACAAAGCTTTCAGGACCTTTTTGAAGTCAACGGAACTCCACTTGTCTTTCACCAAGCCGTTGTCGAGCCAGATCAGACCGGGATTCGACCTCACTATGGTTTTAATTTCAAGTTCATCGGCATAAAACACCTCGTTCAAGAAATCATATTTGGTGCGTAGGTATTCCACATATTCCGCTTCGTTGGCCACGGTCCATACGACGATGTATCCCCGATTCTCAGCATAGTTGGTGATTTCTTTTACCTTGTCCCATTCTTTGGCGGAAACCTTGGTCAAATCGTTTGACGTAAACATCAACAGGTTCTCCGTATTTAAGAGCATGTCGGTGACGTCATCCCCATCCGCATCCAATGCAGAGAATCCCAAGACATTGACGTCGCCATCCACTCTTTGGTCGACAAACTCCCATTGTGCCGCCCACACCGAATCGTTCCATGGGTACTCCGACGAAAGGTATTCCTGTTTCTCGCCTGTTATCCTATTCTTAAAGGTCAAATAGATACGGGCTGGGTCATCCGATTGCACGTTCATTTGCTTGCCGACCTTCCAGTTCATAAAATCAATCACCGGAAGATGGCGGTAGTTATAGATCTCGAAGCCCAGAAACAACAAGGCAAAGATGCTGGCAATGATAAAATTGGAGCGTCCGCTCAGCTTATTCTCAAGCAGCTTATTGTTCATGATCAGCGGAATCAACAAAGCGTCTATGACGAGATTCTTGTAAAACGTTTGCCAATTGCTCATCTTGACAGCTGTGCCGAAGCAACCACAATCCGGCACGAGGTTGTACAAGGCATCGAAAAGCGTCGTGATGGTAAAAAACAGCATCAATAAGGTGGCGCCCAACACGGCAAGACGGGGATACACCTTGATAAGCAAGCAAATGCCGACCAGGAATTCGGCCAATATCAATCCCATGGACAAGACCATGGCCATGCCATTGAGCCAAGTCATGTTATAAGCGGCCAGATAATCTAGTATCTTATACTTTGTCCCAAGCGGGTCGACGCCCTTGGTGAAGCTGCTGAAGATAAACAAGGCGCCCACCAGAACGCGACAGATGGTCAAAGCCGCAATATTGTACCTTTTGCTGTATGCCAGTGAAACCAAAACATTTAGAAGCAGGATGGCGAGAAACCAAAGATGGTAGGCGGGCAAGAAATAGATTCCCACCGCCGATGCCAATGCCACTAAAATGCTAATCCAGGGCAGCGAAGTCGTTTTCTTATTCATGGTCTTTCCTTTTTGAACGCAGCCTATTCGCTCAGAAGGATTAGTGCGAACACCGCGTAGTTGATCATATCGTAATAGTTGGCGTCAAGCCCTTCGGAGACGAGGGTCTTCCCATCGTGGTCCTCAATGCTCTTGGTGCGGAGCACTTTGGTCATGATGAGGTCAGTGATGGAACTGACGCGCATGTCGCGCCATGCCTCATCGTAGTCGTGGTTTTTGCGGGTCATCAGCTCATAAGCCTCATTGGTGACCTTGTCATACAAAGCCGTAGCCTCTTCAGCCGTCAAGTCGGGCTGGTCGACCACGCCAAGTTGCAGTTGTATGATGCCCATTGCCGCGTAATTGACGATGCCGATAAACTCGGGTTCGATGCCTTCGTCGACCATGCGCTCAGCGGCCGTCTGTAAAGTTCTGATTCTCTTTACCTTGATAAAGATCTGATCCGTAATGGAGGGCGTACGAAGAATACGCCATGCCGGGCCATAGTCCTTCATCTTGTCGACAAACAATTTGCGGCACTGCGTCAAAACGCTATGAAATTGGGCTTTCGTATCTTTCTTTTGCATATCAAATCATCTTGGTCTATTATAATACATTATTTGGCCATACCAGTGATGGTAATTCTTAGACCATCAGCATGAATGGCAATGTCGGCATGAGTAATGTGGATAGCATGAAGTTTTCCCTCTGAATCAAGGGTAATCAGTAGGTCATGATAGTTGGCGCTATTGTTGCAGTCAACCTTGTTATAGTCGTCGATAGGTCTGGCAGTCTCAATCAGGATAGAGCAGTAGGCGAAAAGATCAACGTCGGTAACGATTTCGGCAAAGTCTTCGTCGCCATTCTCAACCAGGTAAAGGGTGCAACCTTCTGCGGGGACAATGTGGGTGAAAGGCGACTTGAAGTTGAGGGGATGCCATACAAGGCCATATGCGGAAAGATCTTGGGTATTATTTCCAGACTTGACCCAGACAATGTCTTCAACATCCAGCGCAACAGATTGTTGGTCAAAATACACATGTATGGAAGTACAAGAAGAATTACCAACAACATCCGTTACAGTAGCTGTGAGAATAAACTGACCCACCAACTCTCTCGGATTGAAAATTACATTATCTTCAAATATATACTCAAAATCACCAATATTGTAAGTATTGTCTTCAACGGAGATCACGGAACCATTCATGTCTAAATATTTAGCCTCCAATCTAAAAGTGGCCAATTCCTTCATAGAATTAGTATTAGAACTCATTCGAAAACCATACCAATAAACAACATTGGACTCAAGAACATACCCATCTTGAATGAAACCTTCCCCTTGAATAACTGAAATTATAGGATTGTCAATACCGTCTCCCCAATTATCGGTAATGAAACTTTTTTCTTCACCATAATAGCATTCAAGCCCTTGTATGGCATATGCCCGGACAAAATATCTAGTTTCTGGCACAAGATTTCTAAAAGTGCAAACGAATGGCTCGTTACAATCAAACGTCGCAAAGTGAAATCCTTCTACCACAGGGTGGCTTTCTGTGCTAATACACACGCCCATCTCATTAAGCGTCAAGCCTTGCATAACAATCGCATCGCAACCGCAAACGGCGCTTTCAGGTGTAATATGCTCCGGCGTATGCGTTGTTACAAGCACATCTCCATTCCTAGTGGTGAAACTCCATTCAGTGCCATAATAATACTCCAAACCACGCAAAGCATACGCACGGACATAATACTTCGTATTAGGCTCAAGCCCTGTTATGGTACAAACATAAGGTTCGCTCCAATTAGTTGTATACATGTGAAATCCATCTGCCTTAGGATTAGGTTCCGTACTCCAACACAAACCTATGGCAGTAATAGAAAGTCCTTGAGTCACAATTACATCTCCTCCACATAATGCCGTCGTGGCTGTTATATCTTGTGGTGTATATGTTGTCACACGTACATCAGTATCATTATTACCACTGTTATCACCACTGTTTTCTGATTCTTTTTTACAACCAACTCCTATAGTAAGAATAATTGTTAAAAGCACAGTTGCAATCGTTTTCCATGTTGATTTCATTATAACAGTCTTTATAATTTGATGAAGCAAAATTAAGAATAATCTCTCACACTATAACCGCAAAACAAGAAATTTCTACTTTTGCAAAAAATTCAATATGTTACAATTCAAAACCAGGAATAAAACCCTCCTTTTCGACCGTCCCGCTCTCATGGGCATCCTCAATGTGACACCTGACTCGTTTTCAGATGGTGGACGCTACAACCAGATGGACGAGGCCTTGCAACATTGCGAGCAGATGATTGCCGACGGTGCCGACTTCATCGACATCGGCGGCTGTTCCACAAGGCCCAACAACGCCATTGCCACTGAAAGCGAGGAGATGGAACGTGTCATCCCCATCTTGGAGGCGATCAGGAAAGCGTTTCCAGAAGTCTTGGTTTCCATCGACACCTTCCGCAAGAAAGTGGCCGAAGCCTGCATGGACCTAGGCGCCGACCTCATCAACGACATCTCAGGCGGATTGTTCGACGACGAAATGCTGCCTTACATCGGTCAAAACCACATCCCCTATGTGATGATGCACTGTATCGGCACGCCAGAGACCATGCACCAATATGCCCTCGAAGGCGACATCCACCAAACCGTGATGGACTTCTTCGCCCAGCAATGCCATGTTCTCGAAGCCTACGGCGAACAGCAAATCATCCTCGACCCAGGCATAGGATTTGGGAAAAGCCTTGAAGCCAACTATCAGTTGCTTTCCGACTTAGAACGCTATCGTTACAACGGTCTGCCCATACTCATCGGCATTTCCAGAAAGTCTTTGATCAACAAAGTGCTCCATACAACGCCTGACACGGCCGAGAATGGCACGACGGTGCTCAACACCATCGCCTTGCTCAATGGCGCCGACATCCTACGTGTCCACGATGTGAAAAAAGCACGTGAAGCCATCGAACTGGTAGGCAATTTTTGTAACTTTGCACAAAATTTACAACCATGATCGACCTTTTTATCCAAGTTCGCGTCATTGATATCATCGATATCATTCTCGTTGCGCTGTTGTTTTTCGGGTTCTATCGCATTCTGAAAGGGACCTCCGCCATCAGCATATTCTTGGGCATCGTCGCTATTTTCTTGATCTCGCGTCTTGTGAAAGCCCTGCAGATGGAGTTGTTAAGCTCTATTCTTGGCGCCTTCGTCAGCGTAGGTTTCATCGCCCTCATCATCATCTTCCAACCTGAAATCAGACGCTTTTTATTCACCATCGGAACGCAAGCACAAGAAGGCAGGTTCCTTCACAAGTTTAAGTTCTTTAAGGTCAGAAGCAACGTCAATCTCGACATCGACCCTATCGTCAAGGCATGCCAAAACATGTCGGACATCAAACAGGGCGCCCTCATCCTCATCACCCGCAACAACAACTTGGATGACATCGCCTCGACAGGTGTGGTCATCAATGCCGACATCAGCAATTCGCTGATAGAGAATATCTTTTTCAAAAACAGCCCCTTGCACGATGGCGCCATGATCATCGGCCACAACCGCATATCCGCCGCCCGCTGCATCCTTCCAGTCTCCAAGAAGAGCAACATCCCGGGACACTACGGATTACGTCACCGTGCCGCCATCGGCGTTACCGAGGACAACGATTGCATCGCCATCGTAGTATCGGAAGAAACGGGCAATATCAGCATCGTTACAGGTGGTGAAATCAACACCATCCTGCCATCTGAGTTGAAAGAAAGAATCGAGAAGGAACTGAAAGCTTGATTATTCCTTTATTTCAATAAACTGATCGCCTTCATCGGCATAGCGCAACTGCTTCAGATAGGGGTCGTAGCGCAACAGAAGCTGATAGGTATACCCTTTTTTCTTGAATTCCTTTCCTATATAGCTATTCAGCATATAGTCGTAGGTATAACCAGCGTAGAGCTTGCCAAGATAAACGGCATAATTATAGACATCTTTGAGCTCCAAGGTGTCTATCGTATAGGAATAATCTATCTTTTGCGTCCAGAAGGAATAATCTGTCTTTGAATCAAAACCGTCCATGAGGTTGTGCTCGCAGAACAGCACCGGCTTCCAGCTGCCGTCGTTGACCTCGAACCACGAAGCCACATTGACCGTGTTCAAGGGATGCTTGTAACTATATTGGTCGGTGTCGCTGAACAGATAGTCTTCATACTCCGTAATGCGTCCTGAGATCTCCATCCTTGAAAGCATTACCAGCCAATGGGTGGAGTCGACGGGCACGTTGTTGATATCGTCAGGCACATATACTTCGACGCCATACAATCCCATGGACTCAGCATAGGCATTATACATGATATCGAGGAAGGCATCCTGATCGAAACCATTCAGCACTTCGGTTTGTTTGCCATATTGGGTGTTATACTCCGTTTTCACCTCGGCTCTTTCGGGGAAATAGACGGCAGCCTCTATGGTAGGACGTTCAGCCATGTATTTCTTGGCCAGCTTAAGCTCAGTCTGACAACTCGAAAGCATGAATGCCATCAGCGAGCCTAATAATGCAATCTTTATTATTCTTTTCATAGGTCACCTCCAAACAAATCCATTTGAACGCCATCTCCCTTAGGCACCTCTATCTCCAAAGGGACATCGTTGGGGTTGACGGCAATTCTCTCTTCCTTTTCAGGCACTTCAAGTTTACCTGAAGCATCTGGTCCTTCGGTCATCGGCTCTTCGGCCACTCCAGAGACCTCTGGGGCCTCAGGCTCTTCAGTTTCTTCTTCGCTCAACTCGGGCTGGAATGGCTCCAGGAACTCCCAGGTGTCGATCTCGCGCGTCGAAAGGCGTTTGCCCTTAGCTTTGTAACTCTTGATGCCGATAAACTCTTCTACGTTGATCTCGTCATCGGGGAAGCTGTTGCCTGCATCGCTGACCTTGTAGCTCAACTTCAGGCGTGGCATGTCATCGACACTACGGCCAAGATACTTGGCCTCAGGATGCTCGCCGATGAAGGAGGCACGGGTATTCAACTTGGTCTCCGCCTCGATGCAGAAACGCTTCAGGTAATGCTTCTGTGTCTCGCCTTCGATATAAATGACAGAGAAAACCTCATCGGGGTCAAACTTGCGGATTTCCACCATGTCATCATCGAAGTGGGTGTTGAGGTCGAAGCCCGATATCTTGAACTCGCCGTTGGCAAAGATCTGCAAAATCCTGTCTTCTCCCTTAAAAGCGCCAAGGCATTTCCCTCGCTTGTCGGCATTCAGTCGACGCACGGTATCGTCGTACCATATCTCACGCGCATTGAGGGTAGAAACGCCTTCTCCGCTCTTCTTGATTTCCTTTACATCGTATTTCGTCAGCAGGTTGCCACGCACGCCACGGCCTTTCACGGCCAAATCGGCGAAGTCGTAGTCAACCGTCTTCTGTTTCTTGTTGAACAGCACCAGCGTCACCTTAATGACTTCTGCCTCGCCGTTGGGATTAGAGGAGAAGTAACGCACCTTCGATCCAGGCTTGCCTTGCGTGAGATCGTACTCCTTGTCGCGAGTGACTCCCATCACGGCGAAACGCTTCACATAATGCGGTGCACCGTTCTTACCGTCGCGATAGACAGCATTATAGGTGGTGCGGTCGTCGTTCTTATGGAACACATCGACATGGATGATCTTTTGTCCCACAAAGAGTTTCGGCTGCAACTTAACTACCGCATACTTGCCATCCTCATGGAAGACGATGATGTCGTCCATATCGGAGCAATCGCACACATATTCGTAGGCTTCCTTGTTCTTTTCACGTTTCAGTCCTTCGCCAGTGCAAACGAAACCTTCCTCCTTGTTGACATAAAGCTTCTCGTTGTTGGCTGCCACAGCAACGGCGGAGATGTTGTCGAAGTTGCGAATCTCGGTCTTGCGCTCGCGTCCTTCGCCATATTTTTCCTTGATATGCAGGAAATAATCGATGGTATAATCCACGATATGGTCGAGGTTGTAATGCGCCTCTTCCATGCGCTTCTCGATATCGGCCAGTTGTTCATCGGCTTTCTTGATATCGAACTTTGAGATCTTGCGGACTGGCTTCTCGCAGAGTTTCTCGACATCTTCGCGAGTGATCTCACGTTTCAGCTGTTTACGGTACTTGTCGAAACGGCGCTCGATGCCTGTAAGCTGGTCCTCCCAAGTGTCGTAGTCCTTGTTCTCCAGTTCCTTATAGATGCCCTTCTCGAAGAAAATCTTCTCCAAGGAAATCCAATGCCAGCTGTTCTCCAATTCCTCAATAAGGATGCGGAGTTCCCAGCTGAGAAGTTCCATGGTACGGTCGGTGCTGAGTTTCAGGATTTCGCTCACGCCCATGAAGGCCGGATGCTGGTTGACAATGACGCAGGCATTGGGCGAGATCGACACCTCGCAGTCGGTGAAAGCATAAAGCGCATCGATAGTCTGGTCGGGCGACACCCCGGGATTAAGGTATATCACAATCTCGCACTGCTCGGCAGTGTTGTCGTCGATTTTCTTGATCTTGATCTTGCCCTTGTCGTTGCACTTCACGATGCTGTCGATAACGCTACCCGTGGTAGTGCCATAGGGTATCTCGCTGATGACAAGTGTCTTCTTATCCTGCTGGCTGATGCGAGCACGAATACGCACCTTGCCGCCACGCAGACCGTCGTTGTAGTTGGTCACATCCATCAAGCCGCCCGTCGGGAAGTCGGGATAGAGCGTGAAAGGCTCATCGCGAAGGTAGGCAATTGAGGCGTCTATCAACTCGTTAAAGTTATGAGGCAAGAACTTGGACGCCAAACCTACAGCGATGCCTTCTGTACCTTGTGCCAACAGCAGCGGAAACTTCACCGGCAGCGAAATAGGCTCTGCGTTACGGTTGTCGTAGGAACGGGTCCAGTCGGTAGTTTTATGGTTGAAGACGACTTCTTTGGCGAACTTGGAAAGACGCGCTTCGATGTAACGCGGGGCAGCAGCATCGTCGCCTGTGAGGATGTTGCCGAAGTTACCCTGCGTATCCATCAACAGGTCTTTTTGAGCCAGCTGCACAAGAGCATCGCCGATGGAAGCATCGCCGTGCGGGTGGTATTTCATCGTGTTACCCACGATGTTGGCCACCTTGTTGAAACGTCCGTCGTCAAGCTCGTCCATAGAATGTAGGATGCGACGCTGAACGGGTTTCAATCCGTCCTCGATAGCGGGCACAGCACGTTCCAAAATGACATATGAGGCATAGTCGAGAAACCAGTTCTCGAACATTCCTTTCAGCGGTATGACATGATGCTCATCCTCCTGAGCCTGAGCATCTTCTACACCATCATAAGTCTCTTCTATAGGCTGCTCGTCCAAGGGCTCGTTTTTCAGATTGTCTTCGATATCCATATGCGTTTTCTACTGTTTGCAAAGATAAGAAAAAAAACTCACTTCCAAAACCGCAGCACCAAAATTTCTCCCAACAATGCCAGCAGTGCAATCAATGCAAAAAGCTTCCATTGTGACGACTGGTGCGCCATGGCTTCCACCAAGTCGGCGGTGGCAAAATCGGAGGTGTCGAGAACAGCAGCCACATCAAAACCGGCTTTGGTAAAGGTCTTGCTTACCTCATCGCGATCAACAAAGTCCATATGTGACTCCACACGACTCTCGTTCCATGCCGTCACGCGGTTCACGCTATCATTGACCAACATATTATAGAAACCTGCCGAAGGCAAATTGTCATTCAGATAAAGATAGACTTTGCCATTACGCAATTCCGAAGCAGGCATCAACTCAAAACTTCGGTCTGAATTGGCGAAAAGGAAATGCTGGTCTCCTTCAAGACTCATATCATTCAAAACCAGCATCTTGTCTTGGCCTATCGTATAGGAAAGCCTGTCTATTTGTCCACCCAACAAGGCCATCTTGACCATCATCGGGACAAAGAGCGAATGGTCGGAAAGGTCGCTCCACTTTGGGTCGAGGGCAGTGGTCAAAACAAAGGCCTGTCCCTTCCCCACTGTCTCTGAAAACAGCATTGGGTCGCCGTTCTGCATAATAAGCAAAGCATTGGGGATGCCATTGCTTCTCATGCGCAGATGTTTCTTCACCTTGGGCAGGTCGGCTTGTTGGGGCATGTCGAGAATGACGTCGCTAAAGAAATCATGCCGCAATGCCAGATCTTGCGCCACGGTAGCGTTGGTGTCGAGCTCCACTAAGGAAAGACCCAATTTGTTGAAAAGGAAAGCGTTGCTTTTTGAGTTGTCTTTTGAAGGAAAGACCAACAAGGAGGCTCCTTCTGAAACGCAATTCAACAATGTCTGTTGTAAGGTTTCATTAAGCTCAGCGCTTTCATTCACGATGATGAATTGTGCTTTGGCAAGTTGTCCCAAATCGAAGCGAGAAGGTTCCATCAGCGTGTATTTGAATTGCTCATCATCTTCAAAGAGCAAAGCGCAACTTGTGGGCTCACTCCCTATCTCAATCACAGAGAGGCTCGGCCTCACGCCAAGAACAAAGTCGTAGGTGTCGTCAAAGGTGATGGGATGGTCGTTCAATGAGACGCTGCAACATTGGTCACCGGTGCCGTCCACCACAAACTGCATGACAATTTCCTGATGTCCGTTTTTCTCCAGGTCGACAGTCGTGGACGCTGCCATGGCGCCATTCACAGTAAAGGTGACGGGCAAGCCTTTCACTTCCTTGTCGCCCTGGTTGACGACACATACATTGAGGTCGTTGGTCAAGCCTGGCTGTACCACGGGCGAAGCCAGCCACACGGAATCGATGTAAAGATTCGTCTTAAACTCGGTGGTCATCGGCACCACCACCACTTGCATTGTGGTGTCAACCTTAGCCGATGATAAGTCAAAGGTGTTTTTTTGGAAGTCAGAATAGACAAACAAAGTCGATGTTTTGAATCCATGCTGGTGGGACAGCATCTCGAAACGTTCCATCACCTCGCCCATCGGCACCGGGGAACCGTCGGGATTCATGCGGTCGAGCTGATCGAGCATTTCCTCCTTATTCATCGGATACTCATTCTGTATCTCGAAACTGTTGGTCATCAACAGATAACGATTCGAAGGATTCAATTTGTACACCAAGTCGCGTGCTGACTGACGTGCGTCCTCAATCATGGTGGTACGTTGCGACTGTCCTTTCATGCTCATCGAGTTGTCGATATAAACTCCGATAAGGTTATCCGACGTGTTGACATTCAGTTGTTTCTCAGGATGATACGGAAAAGCAAAAGCAAGCACCAAGGCAGCAATGAACAAGCAGCGCAGCAATAATGTGACCAGGTATTTCAGTTTGCGCGTTTTGGCGTTCTCCTGTTGTATGGAACGCAACACCGCTGTATTGCTGAAATACACCAGCTTATGCCGCCTGAAGTTGAACAGGTGGATGATGATGGGTATCAGCAAGGCCAGCAGGCCCCAAAGCATATTGGGATAGAGAAATCGCATGTATTATTGTTCTATTCCGTTCAGTTCCACTTTTATTAGCGTCTCATCCTCATAGACGAGTTTCAACGAGAAGAAAGGCCTGTGTTCAGCAATAAGCCGCAAAAAAATCTTGTCGCCTTCCCATTGGGGCAGTTCGAGAAGCCTATCCTTATCTATCCATTCCAAGTCGCCTTCATTGCATTCGACTTGTTGTCCTTCCCAGTCGGTGCAGACGAAGATGTGCATCTGTTCCGCTGGCCAAATATTATGCACGAAGGTGACGATCCCACAATAGCGCCATTGGGTGACGTTAAAGCCAGTCTCTTCCCTCACTTCGCGTTTCATGCAGTCCTCGGGGCTTTCCCCTTCCTCGAACTTGCCGCCCACGCCGATCCATTTGTCGTGGTTCTCATCGTTCACCTTTTTGGTGCGATGCAGCATGAGGTACTGTTTGCCGCGTTCAAGATAGCACTGTGTGGTTTGTTTCATCATCATAAAAAGCAAGGCGGCCTTTGGGAGCCGCCTTGCAAAAACCTTTGAACTCTGGAATTAGATAATACCCTGAGCGAGCATAGCCTTGGCAACGCGCATGAA
>DBXU01000030.1 GCA_002310075.1 Bacteroidales bacterium UBA1204
TGGCCTTCGGCCTCGTGCACCTTTTGCCCAACGAGGTTATACACCTCTACCTTGGCCACATTCGCACCTTCCACAGTGAATTGACCTGTAGTCGGGTTGGGATAGAGTTTGGTTTCGGCGGTGAGCTCGTTGACGCTCAAGAGGTCTTCGTTGATAATGACACTATACGTGCAGTCATTTTGATCGGTCTGAACCGTAAAGGTAGTGACTACATAACCTTTCACCATAGCATTGACATACACATCAAGGTAGAAATAATCCGCAGGTCCCACAGTGTAAGGCAAGGTACCATGAGGCTCAAAGCTCAAATAGTCCGTACCGTTTTCGGTAACAGACAGCACCTTGACGGGAATCTGGCTACCAAAGAAACGATTTTGCATGCACGCTTGTTGAGGACTGTCGCTTGGGTCGTTGAATTCCAAAACGGGCGCACCCACAATCACAAAACCACTGTCAAGCGCGGTGTTCAGCACCATGCCCATCACAATCCTGTCACCCAAAGTGGTCTGAACCAAAATCTCGTAAGGGATGTAGGAGTCTTTACCAGGAGCGGATTGGAAATTAATGGTAACCACAAGCGTTTCCCCAGGTTGTAAGGTGTGCGGGAAAGTGTTATCCCAAAGATTGAAACTCGGTGCTTCAGGCACCACATCTATGATGGTGACAGCTTCGTTTGTTTCGTTGGTGATATTAAACTGTCTTTCCTGTCCCATTTGAGTGAACCACAGCGTATCCGGTGTAATCACCAATTCGCCTTGCGGCATAGGAGGCTCATGTGCTTCCATGGTGAAATGGTGCGGGTCAAGGTCGGCGAAGACGGGCTGTGTATAGCGGTGTCCCGATTCATCAGCACCAAACACGTAGTAATTGATTTCAGACTCACCCTGATAGCCTTTGATGTAGCCGACATACTCGTCGGGGTTGCCCGTGGCAGTCATGTGGGCCACCTGATAGGCACCTCCGTCGATGCTGTAATAAACAAGGAGGGAGTCTTGTTTCAGGTTTTGTCCACTATAGGCAATGAATTTGGAGATGACGGGGATGGAGTCTTGCCATTCCTGCTCTCCGAAGAGCACATTGCGGTGGTCGACGAAGAGCATATCGAAGTCCATCACACCACGGGTGCGGCAGTGCAGGGCATCGGTGTTTTCCCAACCAGCCGATCCACCATTCACGCCAACGATTTCGTAGCCTGGCATGGCTTCTTGATAGACGGCCAATGCTTGCTGGTTGTATGTATTGTTGCTGCCCATCGGCACATACACAGTCTTGTTGAGAATCAAGCTGTTGGTGTAAGGAGCCAAAGTGTAGCCACCGGGTTCCTGCACACGATACACGTGGTAAGGATAGCCCCAGCAGCAGTTGGTGGTCTCAAAGTATTCGGCCACCTGCTCATAGTATTGATAGCGGGGGTTGCTTTGCGGCAGTTGCGCAATCAAAATCTTGTCGGGAGCGAGATACTTGCCCCAGCAGTCCACGTGGGCGATGTAGTCGCCTTGTGGGTCGATGGTCACATGATAGGGGTTGATGCCCAAATAGTCGTTCATCTTTTGGCGAACCGTGGTTTCATCGATACCATAATCTTCCATGTTTTCCTGAAAAACAAGGTCATCGCTCACACCGTGGCCGCGACCGTCTTCCATCATGTTGCCGCCCGTGTGTTCCAGTCTCATGCCATACATCGGGATGCCCCAGAAGTTGGCGAAAACGCCCGAGATGTTGTCGTCGTTGGGACGTGGACGGTTATAGATGTTGTCGACGATGGCGGGGTTGCGGTCCTCGAAGATGTACCACGGGCCGTAGTCACGCACCCAATAGGAGTCGGTCTGTGCATTCACGAAGGTCACATTGCTCATGTTGACGCCGGCGCTTTGGAAGCTGTTTTGGGCTTGGTTCTGTTGCGAGGTGCTGACGATGCAATACACCATACAGTTATTTGACAATTGTGCAACGAGGCTGGTAGGGATGCCCAAGGGATAGCGGATCATTACACCCTGCATGGGTTCAAA
Source organism: Bacteroidales bacterium UBA1204 (assembly GCA_002310075.1). The sequence goes on from DBXU01000030.1 coordinate 2,010, forward strand.
CTCGGCCACAAAACGCGGCTCGCCCGTCGGTGGGTCGGTCTCGACGAAGTTCATGCCACGCGATTTGTCGTGCATTTCCTCTTCGGAGAGATAGTGCCACCTCATCCAATCGGGTTTTTTCTCTTGGGCCTGCATAGTGGCGGCCATCAAGAGTAAAAGAGTGAAAATAGATAGTGCTTTTTTCATTGCTTTGAAATCGTTAGATTCAACGAAGTTAAAATTTTGCGGCAAAAGTAATAAAATGTTTTGGTTTACATCAATTTCTGATAGAACTGCCACCACTTGTCGGGCAATTCGTTACGCATAGCTTGGTCATAGTCTTCTTTCGAACAAGGTATGTAATGATGTCGCTCAAAACGAGCATCATCATTCTTCAAGAACGACATGTCCATCCACCACTTACCCGTAATCTTGTGACAAAGGAAAACCACATTTTCTTTCCCCTCCCCGATTTGCACGTTGTATCGCCTAAAATCATTGCTTTCCAAGGACGGGATATCGTCTTGACGGTTTGAAAAGCCTTCCATGAAATACCAAATCATCTCTGCAATGAGGTTGGCAGTACGTGCATTGATGTCGTAATGTGGATTGTATTCGAAAAAACCAATAGAAGAAAGCTTGTAACTAAGACCGGCATAACGGGTCATACGACAAGCCTCTTCGCCATTGAAGCCATTAGGAGAAGCGTTGTGCACGCCTGGTGCATCGGCAGCTCGAATGGCAGCGACATCAAAACTCAACAAGTTGGCATTGCGGATAAGCGGCTCTGTCAACTCTATGTTTTGCTTGATGCTACCCAAACGATAGACATCAAAGAGCAACTGCTTCATCAATTCAATATTCTCATTGTCAACATAATACGACTGATAGCCAATATTAGTGAAGTTAAACAGGTAATTAGGTTGATGAAGGATGATATGGCTAAGATAGGAATGTGAATTGAGCGCTTCCTTATCGTTGCCGATATCAAACATTGGATCAATGGCAGCAATATTGATAAGTTTTCCAATAGGTTCATAGACTTGATACATCGTATAGGTAAGGTCTTGACCTGCACCGATAACAATAGGAACGATTTTATTCTTCATTAATTCTGTAAGAACTTGACTTACAGCATAGTAAGTGTCGTTAAGTTCTTTTCCGATCCTAATATCGCCCAAGTCTATGATGTGCAACTGAGGCCAATGGTTGAAAAGCGGATAGAGGGCTTTTCTAATGTGATCGATGCCGTCAGCGCAGCCTTTGTTGTCGACAGTCCCGCGTTCTTCCTTGACACCAATAAGAGCCAAATCCACACCCTCGAGATCGGGAAACTCGTTTTCTGTGCGGTAAATAGTGATGGTTTCTCCCAAGGTCTTTTTGCCAGGACGAAGGCTTTTGCTGAAACACTTCTCAGCAACGGGTTCAAGGAAAATGCTGATGTCCATTCTTTTGGCTTA
>DBXU01000057.1:0-1415 GCA_002310075.1 Bacteroidales bacterium UBA1204
ACACAGAATAAGAAAGACGGTCAGAGCAAGTTTGTGAATTTCTTGAGTAAGGCGGGCAACGTCATCAAGGGCTTCCTCCTTCGTGGCAGCAACCTCTTCCAGAGCTTGGGATTCCGCTACTTCGGACCCGTCGATGGTCACGATGTGGTCTATCTGGTGAAGGTGCTCCGCGACTTGAAAAAGGTGCAAGGTCCTCGTTTGCTGCACGCTATCACCGTGAAGGGCAAAGGTTTGCGCCTGGCCGAATCGGACCAGACCACCTACCATGCCCCCGGCCTGTTCAATCCCGATACGGGTGAGATCTTAGAGGCCGACACCGAAGGCCAACCACCTAAGTTCCAGGATGTTTTTGGCGACACGATTCTTGAGTTGGCTCGTCAAGACGAGAAGATTGTGGGCATCACGCCAGCCATGGCCACGGGCTGCTCGCTGACCACCATGGCGGCCGTTTTTCCCGAGCGCGTGTTCGACGTGGGCATCGCCGAACAGCATGCCGTCACCTTCTCAGCAGGCATGGCTACGCAAGGCTATATCCCCTTCTGCAATATCTACTCGTCGTTCCTGCAACGTGCTTATGATCAGATTATTCACGATGTGGCACTGCAAGATCTGCCCGTCATCTTCTGCATCGACCGCGGCGGCCTTGTAGGAGAAGACGGCGCCACCCACCACGGCGTGTTCGACCTGGCATTCCTACGCTCGGTGCCCAACATGATTATCGCCTCGCCACGTAACGAAATCGAGCTGCGCAACCTGATGTTCACGGCCTACCGCCATCGCGAGCATCCTTTCGCCATCCGCTACCCGCGCGGCCGCGGCGTGCTGACCGACTGGAAAAAGGAGATGCACACACTGGAAATTGGTCGTGCCGAAATGTTACAGGAGGGCGAAAAGGTGCTGTTCCTCTCGTTAGGACCGCTCGCCAACAATGTGCAGAAGGCGATTGCCCAACTGGCAACCGAAGGGCTGCATCCCGCCCATGTGGATATACGCTTCCTTAAGCCGTTGGATGAAAATATGTTACATGAATTATCCAAACGCTATCCTGTTTGGATTACGGTGGAAGACGGTGTGAAGAAGGGTGGACTTTATTCGGCTGTGTCCGAATTTCTGGAAGATAACCATTATGCCAATAAGTTGTATGCGGTAGCCATTGGCGACACGTTTGTGGAACATGGTAAAGTGTCGAAATTGCACGAACAGTGTGGCTTTGATGCGGAGTCCATCGCCGCGTTGGCACGCAAAGTGGCTGCTAATTAAACATCTTTCATCGACAGCGAGATGCGCTTGCGCTCCACTTCCACCTGCAATACTTTGACCATCACTTTCTGATTGAGCTTGACCACATCGTTGGGGTTGCTGACGTAGTGGTTGGCCAAATGGCTGATGTGCACCAGCCCGTCCTGGTGGACGCC
>DBXU01000057.1:1502-2005 GCA_002310075.1 Bacteroidales bacterium UBA1204
TCAAATTGGGCTCGCGGGTCGCGGCCAGGCTTGGCCAGTTCCTGCATGATGTCGTTCAAAGTGGGTAAGCCAACCTTGTCATTGACAAACTCTTTGAGGTTGATTTGCTTACGCAACTCTTCTTTCTGTATCAGGTCGCTGACGGTGCAGTTGAGCTTTTTTGCCATCAGGTTGACAACGGGGTAGCTTTCAGGGTGTACAGCGCTGTCGTCCAGTGGATTGGCTGCGCCGTGGATGCGGAGGAAGCCAGTCGCCTGTTCGTAGGCTTTGTCGCCCAGTCGTGGCACTTTGCGCAAAGAATCTCTATTGGCGAAAGCCCCGTTGGCGTTGCGGTATTCCACAATGTTCTTAGCCAATGAGGGTCCGATGCCCGAGACGTACGACAGCAGTTCCTTGCTGGCGGTGTTAACCTCTACGCCAACATAGTTCACGCAGTGCTCCACGGTCTCTTGCAGACTCTTCTGCAGAAGCGCTTGATTGACATCGTGTTGGTATTGCCCCAC
>DBXU01000057.1:2067-2297 GCA_002310075.1 Bacteroidales bacterium UBA1204
ACGGTGACATCGTAGTCGGGGAACTCTTCGCGGGCTACGGGCGAGGCGGAATAGACGGAGGCGCCGCTCTCGTTGACAACAATGGCGGTCACATCGCGTTCAAAGGGTATCTTGCGGACAAAGTTCTCGGTTTCGCGGCCTGCCGTGCCGTTGCCAATGGCGATGGCTTCCACCTTGTATTGCAGCACCATCCGCTTGAGCTTGTCGGAAGCCAACTTGTATTGCGCATG
>DBXU01000057.1:2415-4342 GCA_002310075.1 Bacteroidales bacterium UBA1204
GCTACGAACACCTTGATGGCCTCTGCATCTGCTTTCTCCTTGAATTGCTTGCGCATCTCAGTCTCCATCTGCGGCTGTAAAAGTCTTTTGTATGAGTCGATGACGGCTTCTTTCACTTGTTGTGAGCAGGGGTTGCCCGACTTGACAAAGAAATCGGTCATCAGGTCAAGGGCGCGCTCTTCATTGGGCGCGATGGTCAGTCGCAGAAACCCTTCATCCTCACCGCGGTACATGGCTAACAGTCGGTGCGAAGGGGCACGGTTCAGTTTTTCGGAACTGTTGAAGTAGATGGCATACTTTTCGCCTTCTTGCGCCTTGTCTTTCACCACTTTGGATGAAATCATCGATTCGCGAACAAAGAGTGAACGCATTTTCCGTCTTAAGGTGACATTCTCGGAGGCCCACTCGGCAATGATGTCGCGGGCGCCAGCTAAGGCTTCGTCCACAGAAGCAACGCCTTTGTCGGGATTGACATACTTGGCAGCTATCTCTGTCGGCTGCACATGACCGGGTTGTTTGAAGATGAGTGCCGCTAGCGGCTCCAGCCCCTTTTCAATGGCCACCGTAGCCCTCGTTTTGCGCTTGGGACGATAGGGTAAGTACAAGTCTTCCAACTCGCTGAGCGTGTTGGCGTTATTGAGGTTCTCTTCCAACTCGGGCGTCATCTTCCCTTGCTCGTTGATGGAGTCGATGATGGCCATACGACGCTTGTCCAGCTCAATCCATTTGGCATAGAGATCGCGGATGGCGCCAATCTGCACTTCATCCAGACTGTCGGTGGCCTCCTTGCGGTAACGGGCGATGAAAGGTATGGTGGCACCTTGGTCCAATAATTCCAGCGTGTTCTTGACTTGCTGTTCGGTAAGGTTTAATTCCTTGGCAATGAGCGCAGGATAGTTGCGTGGAGTCATGTTGTCTATTTAAGATCGAGCCTGTAGGGCACATTGAGTTTGAGATTCTTGATGAAAAGTTCGGGATCGATGGTGGCCCGCAGGTTGGAAAGCGTGGTGTGGAATTTCTGGTCGGTAGAGTATATGTTGATATAGAGCGGTCGTTGGCCTTTTGATTGACTGATGATGGTCTTGAGCTCGTCGGCCAACGTTGTCGATATGTCGGTCAGGTCAAAAGAGAGTTCGACGCTCTTGCACAATTTTTCGTAGCCTTCATGCAAGAAGAAGATCTCTTCGGGCTTGAGGTCATAACTAGTAGGTCCTTGGTAATCCTTGCCTCTATATTGTTCTTTCATAAGCGCTTTAACGAATACCAGTTCGCCCGGATGGAGTTGGTGCTCGTACTTGGTCGCGTCTGTTCCGAAAAATGTCCACACGTAGATGCCGTCATAGTCTTCTATTTCGGCACGTGAAAACAGCTTGTCGTTTTTGGTGCGGGCATAGGTGAAACTGTTGACCATGGCCGCAAAGGCTAATGATTTGCGACTTAGTTCGCGGTGGTTCTCCGGGTTCTTGATGTCGGCAAGGGTGACGTTGCAGTAGTTTTGGATGATAGGCTTATAGTGGTCCAACGGATGGCCAGAGATGTAGAACCCGGCAATATCCTTTTCTTTCTTCAACTTTTCCGATGGTGTCATGGGGTCGCAGTCGGGAATGTCGGGATAAGCCATTTCCTGCATTTCGGGCACGTCGTCAAAGATGGAAGTCTGCATGGTCGAGGAAGATTCGTGCGACTTGGCTCCGTAGGTGATGAGCTTGTCAAGGAACGTCTTCCCTTCTTTGTCGGCATGGAAGAACTGCGCCCGATGCATGTCGGTAAAGCAGTCGAAAACACCAGCGTAAGCCATTGACTCAATGGCGCGTTTGTTGCAACTGCGCAGGTCCACACGGGTGACAAAGTCGAAGATATTCTTGAAGGGTCCGTTCTCGTTGCGCTCCTTGATGACCGACTCGGCGGCGCCGTTGCCGACGCCTTT
>DBXU01000057.1:4423-5535 GCA_002310075.1 Bacteroidales bacterium UBA1204
GTGTCATCAATAAACAGACTGATAGTCGCAATGTCGCTCAGTTCGTTGGTCAAGTTGGCCGCCATAAATTCTGCCGGGTAGTGAGCCTTGAGATAGGCGGTCTGGTAGGCCACCCAAGAGTAGCATGCCGCATGCGATTTGTTGAAGGCGTAGCTGGCAAATGCTTCCCAGTCTTTCCAAATCTTTTCCAAAATTTTTGGGTCATGACCGTTTTTGATACCGCCTTCAATGAACTTCGGCTTCATGGCGTCAACGATTTTCTTCTTCTTCTTACCCATGGCCTTTCTGAGAGCATCGCTTTCGCCTCGTGTGAAGTTGGCCAGCAATCTCGATAGCAGCATGACCTGCTCCTGATAAACCGTGATGCCGTAAGTGTCCTTTAAGTACTTCTCCATCACGGGCAGGTCGTAGCTGATGGGCTCCAGTCCGTGTTTTCGTTTGATGAATTGGGGAATGTAGCTCATAGGACCGGGACGGTAGAGCGCATTCATGGCAATGAGGTCTTCAAACTTGCTGGGCTGCAGCTCTTTAAGATATTTCTGCATACCAGCCGATTCAAATTGGAAGATGGCTACCGTGTCGCCTGCACAGAATAATTCGTATGTCTTGGCGTCATCGATGGGGATGGTATCAATGTCAAGGTCTATACCTTTGGATTTCTTTATGTTACGAAGGGTTTCCTTGATGATAGAGAGCGTTTTGAGGCCTAAGAAGTCCATCTTGATCAAGCCGACATCTTCAATGACCGCCCCTTCATATTGGGTGATGACGATGTCTTCGTCCGTCTCTTTATCCACGACGGTGGCCAAAGGAGCGAATTTGGTCAGGTCGTCGGCTCCAATGATGATGCCACAGGCATGAACACCGATCTGGCGAACGGTGCCCTCAACCTGCTGTGCGTATTTGAGCACCCTTTTCTTCTTCTCATCTTCGCGTTTGTCGCTCTCGTTAATTTGTCTCAGTTCAGGTACAAGTGCAATACAGTTTTTGAGGTTAACCTTGGGTGCTTTGTTAGTTTTGGGATCTTCAGGAAACCGGTCGGGAATCATCTTGGCGAGGGCGTTCGAATCGTTCAGGTCCAAATCCAGTACGCGGGCAATATCCTTGATACT
>DBXU01000057.1:5697-6750 GCA_002310075.1 Bacteroidales bacterium UBA1204
GGGTCTAAATCGGTGATTTTCAAACAGTAGGCAACGACAGAGCCAGCGGCTGAGCCTCGTCCTGGGCCGACCGATATGCCCATCTCTCGCGCAGCGGCGATAAAGTCTTGTACGATAAGGAAGTATCCAGGGAAGCCCATGTTTCGCATGACACTGAGCTCAAAGTCGATGCGCTCCCTGATATCGTCTGCAATGGGGTCCCCATAACGTTGGTATGCGCCTTTGTAGGTGAGTTCGCGCAAGTAGTCGGCTTCCAATTTGATGCGGTAGGCTCGCTCTATGCCGCCAATTTTCTCAATTCTGCCCTCATTGCCTTCGCCAGATTCAAACTCCTTGCGCAAGTCCTCTTCGGTGAATTTCTGCTTGTAGCCTTCCACCGTGCCAAACTCCTTAGGAATGTCAAACATGGGCATGATAGCGTCGTGCTTGAGCTTGTAGGGTTCAATCTTGGCGACAATCTCCTGTGTATTGCTCAGAGCTTCGGGTATGTCGGCAAAAATCTCGGCCATCTCCTCTGGCGACTTGAGCCATTCCTGTTGTGTATAGTGCAGTCGGTCAGCATCTTGCTCTTTTTTGCCTGTACTCAAGCATATCAGCAGGTCGTGCGCTGTTCCTTGCTCTTTGCGTACAAAATGGACATCGTTGGTGGCGATAATCTTGGTGTTGGTTTCAGCGGCCAGTTTCAAAAGGCCTTCGTTAACCACTTGTTGTTGCTCATAAACCGTGGTGTCGGCGCCTGGAATGTCTGTTTTATGTCGCTGAATTTCAAGATAATAGTCTTCTCCAAAAATGCTTTTGAACCACAGAACGGCCTCTTTGGCTTTCTGGTAATTGTTGGAAGCCAGGGCCTTGGGAATCTCTCCCGCCAGACATGCCGAGGAGACGATAATGCCCTCGTGGTATTTTTCCAGCAGTTCGCGGTCAATACGGGGACGGTAGTAGTAGCCGTCAATCCAGGCGCTGGAGATGATTTTGCACAAGTTGTGGTAGCCCGTTTCGTTTTTGGCTAAAAGCACCAAGTGGTAGCCGCTACCGTTTTCTTTGTGCTCGCGT
>DBXU01000086.1:0-4132 GCA_002310075.1 Bacteroidales bacterium UBA1204
TGTCCATGATGTGTCTTGAAATGGGCTTCAAAAATAGTGAATTTTTCGTTGCAAAGCGGTCGGGTTTCTGAAAAAGTCGTACTTTTACACTTTAATTCTTGTAGTCGAATGAAGAAAGTACTGCTGTTGTTTGCGCTTTTGCCGCTTTCGCTCTTTGCGCAAAGAATCACCCCCGAGGAATACATCCAGACCTATAAGGACATCGCCATCCGCGAGATGAAGACTCATAAGATTCCGGCGTCCATCACCTTGGCGCAAGGTATCCTTGAGTCGGGAGCGGGCAACAGCGCCTTGGCGCGTGAGGCGAAAAACCATTTTGGCATCAAGTGCCACAAGGGTTGGGAAGGCGACACCTACTATATGGACGACGACGAGAAGAACGAGTGTTTCCGCAAATACGACAATGTGGAAGAGTCGTTTAGGGACCATTCGGAGTTTTTGTGTGGCCGCACCCGATATGCCGCCTTGTTCGAACTCGACATCACCGACTATGAAGGTTGGGCGAAAGGTTTGAAGGCCGCGGGTTATGCCACCAACCCCAAGTATGCGCAGCTGCTCATCGACCGCATCAATCTCTATGATTTGGCCCAATACGACCAAATTGCACTTGGTTTGCTGACGGAGAACGAGGTGGAGCCTGTCGATCCCGAGGTGGTGGAGGAGTATTTCGAATTGGCCTTTTCGCCCGAGGACAAGTCGGTGTTTCCTTTGGCCGACATGACGCCCGACGGCCGTTTCATCTATGAAAACAACAAGGTGCGTTTTGTCTTCGCTAAGGAGGGAGAAACGCCTGAAAGCATGGCTCAAGCCTTCGGCATCAAGTTCAAAAAGTTCTGCGAATACAACTGTCTGAAACATCCCGAGGAAGTGGTTTTCCACAGTGGCGATGTGGTGTATCTCGACAAGCTCCGCAACCGCAACTGGAAGGCGAAGCCCTATACCGTGCAAGAAGGGGAGACCCTGCGTGACGTGGCCTTGCGTTTTGCCGTGAAGCCAAGGTCGATTCAGCACATGAACGGGGTCAAGGAAGGAGAACGCTTATACAAGGGGCAAGAGTTGAGGCTTCGTTGAGAAGCACAATGAGAATGCTAATGCAAGGTTGCGCTTTTGTATTTGAAAAACTCGTTTACTAGGCTTCGATAGCCTAAAGCTTTTAATTGATCATAACGGGTCTTATAATTGGATTTGTTGTGCTTGCCAGTGCTCAAATAGCGAAGGCTCTGTTGTAGGTAATGGTCAATTTCCTTCAGGCCATCACATTGGTTGATAACAGGGAAGAACCACCTCGACCAGGTGAGCGTTTCCGGGTCGTCACTATCATAGAATTTCCGGTTGAAATAGCTAATCATGACTTTCATCGCCTTTTCGGGTTCGATGTGGTTTTTGTGACTCCATCGTAAGAGTGAGCGAGCTTGTCGGGAGATTTTGCCCTTCATTTTCTTTTTGGTGGCCTCAGAGATGTCGATTTCATGACCCCTGCACTTGAACCCTAAAAACTCGTAGGCTTCATCGGGCGAGTAAATTTTTTCCTTGTCGGGATTGACAACCAGATGGTGTTGCTCCAGAAAATGAGCCATCTCGTTTTTATAGTTCTCAAGGGTGTCATGGTCGGGAGCAAACATGATGATGTCATCAGAATAGCGGGCATAAATCACGCTTTTGTTATGAAAATGGAAGTCTACATCTTTCAAAAACACATCGGCGAGGAATGGCGCTGTGGGTGTGCCAGCCATCACGCCATGGTTTTCGTCGATAACGTTTCCGTCGCTGATGACGTGTCTGTCGGTCAAAAAAGATTCGAAAAAACGGTATAAGGGCGGGTCGTCGGCCAGCAAATTGGCTAACATGGGCAACAGGATGTTGATGTCGATGGAATTGAAATAGTCATGGATATCAAGTTTGTAGCACCACATCTTTTGCCCTTGAATGGCTTTGTTGATCGTGTGAACGGCATCGTGGGCTTTCAGTCCGCGCCGGAAGGCGTAGCAGTTGGGCGCAAACTGGTCGTCGTATTTGTAGAGCAGGAAGGCGATGAGCTTGAGCATCATCATTTCATCGGGAGCGAAACTGTATACCACCCGTTTCTTGCCGGTCCCCATTTTGTTGATGATCTTTTTTGTTGGAATACCAAGCCCTTCTCCATTGGCGAGTTTCGTGGCCAATGGCAGAAACTCTTCCCTTTCCACGAAGGCATCGGCTTCGTCGAACTCATGCCAGTTGAAACGGCCTTTCATCAACCTGTATGCGATAAAAGCCTCCCAAGTTTCCTGGCGGGTCAGTTGGGTGATGATGCTCTCCATGATGAAAAAAAGAAAAAGGGGAACAATTTTGAATCAGCAAAATTGCTGTTCACGAGAGGGTACCTTGTCGGGTTGCCTGCAAAACCGTCCATCTAGACAAGGCTGCCTCCTTCAGCAGGCGCGGCTGGGCCACATCCCCTTTTTCTTGGGTTTCATTGTTTACAAAAACTTGTGGATACGTCCGATGACATAATCCTTTTCATTGGGCATCTGCGTGTAGAAGTTGATGTAAGGGATGCCTTGTTTTTTAGCGTACATTCTGGCGATTAGGTATTTTACGTTGCTGTCGTGGCTGTGACCGTTGCCGAGCATGACTACGCCTTTGATAATACCAGCCTGCTCTAGTACGAAGGTGTATGGCTGGCCCCATTCGGCTTTGTAGGCTTGTGTGGGACGGGTCTTGTAAAGTTGAAACTCATCGTTGGCGAAGCCGACCACGTCGGTCACCGCTACGTTTTCTCGTATCGTGTAGAGCGGGAATTCTGTCATTAGAATATCTCTGAAATAAGCCACCCATTCAGCAGGAGTCTTTTCTTTTTCATAGGCAGACTTTGTTGGCTGTGTTGTAGGTTTTGGTTGCTGTGTGGGCTGCGCTGTGGCCTTAGTGGCAGTCTCGATGTTTTCTTTCACAACATCGACAATTTTTGAGAAGAGTTTTCCAAAGTCCATGATTATAGCGTTTTAAGTGTGATGTGGCAAAAATAGAAAAAATATTTTATGGTTGTCATTTATTTTTCAATTCTTGGTGGTGTTGGCAAACTCGGTCTGTCTCGTCGGCCAAGCGACGGTTGAATTGGATGATTGTCCTTCTCTTTGTCAAAGTTTGAACAACACTGTTCCGATAATGGGGTGGTTGATGTGCAGAGGGTAGCCGATATAGTTTGCAGTAATGTCTTTGTCGAAATGGTTCAGCAGTCCGAGGGCTGAAGAAAGCCTGAAGATGATGTCGTTGTGTTGTATGCCGATTCCGTAGTTCCATGAAAGGCCTATCCAATGCCATGCCGGCTTGCTGCCTTGGAGTGGGCTTCCAAAGATGAAGCCGCCGCCTGAGTTCATTCCGCCGATGGCTGCGTTGCCTTGGCGGAAGGCCACCAAGTCGAGGCTGGGGCCAGTGAAGAGCTGAAGCTCGGTTTGGCTGCCGAGGCGGTCGTGGTATTGCAGCATGACGGGTAGCACACCTGTCAGGTCGTGGGCTTTCACTTCAAGGGTTTGCCCCTCTTCTTCAAACTTGGCATACGGACGGCAATATTCCAATCGGATGCCTGTCACGATGCCAAGAGGCGTCGTGCCCAGCATGTATTCCCGGTTGTATTCCACGCCGAAGCCGAAGCCCAACTTGCCTTGTTCGCAGGCGATGTACGACATGGTAACGCCGTTACACTGCATCGTTTTGCCCATCAGGCAAACGCCGAGACTTTGGTTGATCTTCTTGGGGCTGGTAGGTTCCTTTTTGGTTTCCTGTTGGGCAAAAGCAGTGAGGCCCAGCAATAATGAGAAGAATAATAATACTTTGGTTTTCATGGTGATGATTGTTTAAAGGTAAATCTATGTTAGGTCTTGCAAAACTAGCACATCTTCAAAGGCTTCATGCCACAAAGGTAGAAAAAAAATCAGGCCTTAGGTAGCTCTTCCTTCAAATAATATGCTGTATAACTCTCCTTGCATTTGGAGACTTCCTCCGGCGTGCCTTGACACACGATCTGTCCACCACGGTCGCCACCCTCGGGACCCATGTCGATGATATAGTCTGCCATTTTGATGACGTCGAGGTTGTGCTCGATGATGAGGACGGTGTTGCCCTTGTCGACGAGTTTGTTCAGCACGTTCATCAG
>DBXU01000086.1:4158-4307 GCA_002310075.1 Bacteroidales bacterium UBA1204
GTGGGCTCGTCAAGCACATAGAGCGTTTTGCCTGTGTCGCGCTTGGCCAGCTCGGTGGCCAGCTTCACGCGTTGTGCCTCGCCGCCACTGATGGTGGTGGAGGCCTGACCGAGGGTCAGATAACCTAAGCCCACGTCTTTCAATGTCCT
>DBXU01000086.1:4346-7256 GCA_002310075.1 Bacteroidales bacterium UBA1204
TTGAGCACGTCGTTGATCGACTTGCCCTTGTAGCGTACCTCCAAAGTCTCACGGTTGTAGCGTTTGCCTTGGCATTCCTCGCACAGCACCGTCACGTCGGGGAGGAAGTTCATCTCGATGACGCGCACGCCTGCGCCCTTACAGGCCTCGCAACGCCCACCTTTCACGTTGAAGGAGAAACGTCCCGCCTTGTAGTTGCGGATCTTCGACTCGGGCAGCTCGCCATAGAGCTTGCGGATGTCGTCGAAGACCTTGGTGTAGGTGGCCGGATTGCTTCGCGGTGTGCGCCCAATCGGTGCCTGGTCGATTTGGATGATCTTGTCGATCTTCTCCAATCCTTCGATGCTGTCGTAGGGCAGGGGCTCTTTCACCGAGCGGTAGAACTTCTGGCTGAGGATGGGGGAGAGGGTTTCATTAATTAAGGTGGACTTGCCCGAGCCGCTGACGCCCGTCACGCAGACCATCACGCCCAAAGGCAGTTTCAAGTCTACGTTCTTCAAATTGTGGCCTTTGGCGCCTTTGATGGTGAGGAACTCGCCTTCCAAAGGCTTGCGTCGTGTCTTAGGCACTTCGATCTGGCGGATGCCGTTGAGGTAGTCGCAGGTGATGGAATGCCCCGTCTTGGTCTCGGGAGGTGTGCCGGCGAAGACGACTTCGCCGCCATGGCGTCCCGCACCGGGACCGATGTCGACCAAATAATCGGCGTTGAGCATGGTGTCCTTGTCGTGTTCCACCACGATGACTGAATTGCCGATGTCGCGCAGCTCCTTCAGCGACTCTATGAGACGTTGGTTGTCGCGCTGGTGCAGGCCGATGCTGGGCTCGTCGAGGATGTACAAGACTCCTGTCAGCTGTGAGCCAATCTGCGTGGCCAGGCGGATGCGCTGGGCTTCGCCGCCCGACAAGGATGCCGCCGGACGGTTCATGTTGAGGTAGTCGATGCCGATGTCCAAGAGGAAATGCACGCGTTTGTGGATCTCGCGCAGGATCTCCTTGGCGATGTCGTTTTGGCGTTCGGTGAGTTTGCTCGGCAACTCGTCGATCCACTTGCCAAGACTGAGGGTGTCCATGTTGGCCACCTCAGCGATGCTCTTGCCGTCGATGCGGAACCATTGCGCTTCTTTCTTCAGCCTCGATCCGCCGCAAACGGGGCAGGTCACATGGTTCATGAACGAGCCCGCCCAACGGGCGATGGCCGCCGAAGCCTCTTCGTTGTTCTGGCTCTCGATGAAGTTGATGATGCCCTCGAAGTTGATCTTATAGGTAGATGTGATGCCGAGGGTTTCCCTTTTCACATCGAAGGTCTCGTTGGTGCCGTAGAGAATGACGTCCAAAGCCTCGTCGGAGATGTCCTTCATCGGTGTGTCGAGGGTGTAGCCGTATTTCAGGCCGATAGCCTCCAACTGCTTGAAGATCCAGCTGCCGGCCTTGTATTCGCCTGCAGGAGCCAAACCGCCTTTGCGAAGGCTTAGGCTGGGGTTGGGGATGAGTTTCTCCTTGTCGACGATGGCGATTTCGCCCAGACCGTTGCACTTCGGGCAGGCGCCATAGGGCGAGTTGAACGAGAAGGTGTTGGGCTCGGGGTCCTCGTAGGAGAGACCTGTGGTGGGACACATTAAAAGTCGGCTGAAATACCTAAGTGAGGAGTGAGGAGTGGGGAGTGAGGAGTTGGCTGTAGCGTTCTTATACTCCTCACTTCTCACTCCTAACTCCTCACTAACCAAGACCATCAGCAGCCCCTTGCCATATCGGAAAGCGGTTTGCACCGACTTTTTGATACGGGTAAGGCTGTCTTCGTGCACTTCGATGCGGTCGACGACGATTTCGATATCGTGGGTCTTGTAGCGGTCCACCATCATGCCAAACTCAATCTCGCGCATCACGCCGTCGACGCGCACGCGGGTGAAGCCTGCTTGGCGGATATGCTCGAACAGCTCGCGGTAATGGCCCTTGCGGCCGCGTACGGTGGGTGCCAGTATGTTGATGCGTTTGCCGTCAAACTCCTTAAGGATCAAGTCGGTGATCTGCTCTTCGGTGTAGCGCACCATGCGCTCGCCTGTGTTGTAGGAGTAAGCCTCGCCGATGCGGGCGTAGAGCAGACGCAGGAAGTCATAAATCTCCGTGATGGTGCCCACAGTGGAGCGTGGGTTCTTGTTCACGCTCTTCTGCTCAATGCTGATGACGGGACTCAGACCCGTGATCTTGTCGACGTCGGGGCGCTCCATGTTGCCGATGAACTGTCGCGCGTAGGCCGAGAAGCTCTCCATGTAGCGGCGTTGTCCCTCGGCATAGATGGTGTCGAAGGCCAACGACGACTTGCCGCTACCGCTGATGCCAGTGACGACTACCAGGGCGTTGCGCGGGATGGAGAGGTCGATGTTCTTCAGGTTGTTCTCTCTGGCACCGAGGATCTCAAGGTTTTTGTCTTCGCTGAACTCGTTCATTCTGCCTTCCTCATCTTCTTATGCGTCTTCGCGAATTTTCCTTTCGGGATCTTGATGTCGTAGCTGTTGCCTGCCGGAACCGTAAGCGAGTTGCTGCGCAGCCAAGGGTTGAAATACTTCAACATCTTAATGTTGGTGCCTTGCCTATAGGCAAAATCCACAAGGTCGGGGATGGACTGCACAACATTGATAGTCTTAGTCTCATAGGGTTGGTACCAGCCATTGTCGCTGATTTGGAAACCGTATTTTTCGGGGTTTTCTGTGATGAGTTTCAGTGCCAGGATGCGGAACACATAGCGTTGTGTTTCTTCGGGCAAAAGCATGTCGTAGTAAGAGTCTACACGCTGCTCCTCGTTAGTTTTGGTGATGCGCCCGTTGCCGCAGTTGAAGGCGGCCGCAGCCAAGGTCCAGCTGCCGAATTTGCGGTAGGATGCCTTTAAGTATTTGCAGGCAGCCACGGTCTCCT
>DBXU01000159.1:0-172 GCA_002310075.1 Bacteroidales bacterium UBA1204
TCCTTGAAGAGGTGCTTGGCCAGACCCTCGAAGGTGTTCAGCACGTCTTCCTGCTCAACAAATGACATCTCGCAGTCAATTTGTGTGAACTCGGGCTGACGATCAGCACGAAGGTCCTCGTCACGGAAGCAACGTACGATTTGGAAATAGCGGTCCATGCCAGCCACCATCA
>DBXU01000159.1:248-2746 GCA_002310075.1 Bacteroidales bacterium UBA1204
CCTTCGGGCGTGCTCTTGATGAGCATTGGGGTCTCAATCTCGAGGAAATTGAGGTTGCTCAAATAATTGCGCACCAACATGGCCATGCGATGACGCAATTCAAGGTTCTGTCGAACGGGGTTACGACGGATGTCCAAATAACGATACTTCATGCGAAGGTCATCGCCACCATCGCTGACATCTTCGATAGTGAAGGGCGGTGTCTTGCTGCTGTTGAGCAGTTTGAACTCACTGACTTTCAGCTCGATGTCTCCCGTCGGCATATTTGGATTCTTCGATTCACGTTCGATAACGATACCTTTAGCCTGAATCACGTATTCACGGCCGAAAGTACGGGCCTGTTCGATAAGTTTAGGATCGCTGTTGCCATCCAAGAAAAGTTGGGTGATGCCATAACGGTCGCGGAGGTCAATCCAAACGAGGGAGCCTTTGTCGCGCACACGTTGCACCCAGCCAGCTAAAGTCACTTCCTTGCCAGCATCGGCAAGACGGAGTTCGCCACAAGTATGGGTTCTATACATATGATCGGGATTTAAGATTTAAAATTCAAGATTAAAACTTGCAAAAATACTAATTCCTTTTGGAATGCCGCGCAAGTAGGTCAGTTTTTATTATTTTTGCAGCCATGATTCGGAAGTTGAAACATATTCTCATTACAACAACTATATTATTTATGGCCTTCCTCGCCCAGCGTTGTGCCAATGCGGTGGCACCCACGGGTGGCCCTAAGGACAAGACGCCTCCAGAAGTGGTTGAAGCTGTGCCAGAAAACAATAGCATCAACTTTATTGGCAAGAAAATTGAAATCACTTTCGACGAATACGTCACCCTTGAAAATGCAAATCAAAACGTTCTGATTTCTCCTCCGCTGAGTCAAAAGCCCGACATTAAACTGAAAAACAAGACAGTCGTGGTGAAGTTCAAGGAAGACTTGGCTCTCAACACAACCTATACCATCAATTTCGGATCAGCCATCAAGGACTTGCACGAAGGCAATCTGTTTAAAGACTATGTCTACAGCTTTTCAACAGGAGACCGTATCGACACATTAAGCATCACAGGCAAGGTGGTTGACGCCACAGAGAAGAAGCCCGTCGAAAACGTATACGTTTCCTTATATGCTTCTGACCGTGACAACTTGGATTCATTGCCGATGAGCACCATCCCCAATTATATCACTAAAACAGACAAGCAAGGCAATTTCAGCCTCAATGGGATAGCCGATAAGCCATATCTCCTTTTTGCCTTAAAAGATGTCAACTCCAATCTGTATTTCGATTTGCCCAATGAAGAAATAGCCTTTTTCGACACATTGGTCCCCGCCAATTCCAACAATCTCACATTGTATATGTTTGGTGAGACCGATTCAACACAAGTGTTATTGGAAAAGAAACTCATAGAGGAAGGGCTGCTGCGATTCGTGTTCCGCCATCCCGCCAAGGATGCCATCATTATGACTCCAGAGATGCTACCTGACTCATTCAATTTGGTCACAATGCATTCCTCTGATTATGATACAGTTTTGTGGTACTTCACGCCCCATGTCAAAGACAGCCTATGGGTACAGGTGAAATACGATACTACTATCAATGATTCATCGCGTTATAGCCTGAAATTCAAAGAACAAGAGAATAAAAAAAGAGGGCGCCAACCCGAAAAACTAAAAGTCAGCAACAACCTTGTAGGTCAAGGTGGATTGATTCCAGGTCAAGACCTCATCTTGGAATTCTCCGAGCCAATCGTCCTTTACCAAATGCGCGATTCTGCTGTCTTCAAACGTGACACGACCGTGTATTATAATCAACTTGCCTTTGAACAAGCTGATGATGAAGGCCTACTATACCGTTTAACCACTTTGTTTTCGGCCGACTCAAACTATAGTTTCACCCTCCCCGACTCAGTATTCTTCAGCATACGAGGTCGAACCAACAATCCAATCCAAGTAGATTTTCATGTCCTCAACGATGATGAGTACGGCAATATTTACATCACTGTCGTACCTCCTAAAGGTATGAAACAAGTTGTTGTGCAACTCACCAACGAAAGTGGCAAGGTTCTGAAGCAGGAAATCATCACTAAGAAACAAGAAGTGATGTTTGATTATCTCATGCCTGCCAAATACAAGATACAAGCCATATTAGACGCTGACGGAAATGGCAAATGGAGCACAGGTAATTATCATCACCTCTTGCAGCCTGAAACCATTTTGGAATACCAAGACCCTCTTGAGATAAAGGCCGGTTGGGATATCGACTTGGAAGAAGCCTGGGAATTATAAAAAAAGGGAGCGGTTGCTCCCTTTTACTTTTCATCAAACTGCCTTATTCTTTTTGATTGCGTTCTTTCACAATCTCCTCTTGTTTGTCCTTCGGTGTCGGCATGTACTGGTGGAACTCCATCGAGTAGTTGGCACGACCGGAGGTGAGGTTGCGCAAGGCAGTGGCATAGCCAAACATCTCCATCAGCGGAACGAAAGCATCCAGCTTCTGCGAGCCCTT
>DBXU01000112.1 GCA_002310075.1 Bacteroidales bacterium UBA1204
CCCGCTCCGGCATCCACGTAGTAGCCATAATATAAAAAGGTGAAACTGATTTTGGCCACGTCGCCGTTGGCGTCTTTCTCCACGTGGGCGCGAAACGAGTTGATAAGGTCGCCGCTGTGGGTGGGCAGAAACCGCAGCTTTGCGATTCTCATTTCCCACCGCTGGACGGTGATTTCAGCCCATTGCTTCAGGTCAACAATATGTTCCTGGTCCATAAGTCAAATCGGTGTCTTCGGAAAAGTACAGTGTAAACTCGTAACCTGTGAAGTTGGCACCTGCATTACGCACCCCCCATGGGATTCTATCCCATTCCCAGTCCTTCAGATATTCATCATCTTCGTCATGGATAGCGAGGATAGAAAGGATGCGCTTCATCAACTTGAAGCACTCCTGCTGCACTTTCTGTCGGTCGCCGTCCTTCGGCACCATCTTCATAACCCAGATGGATTGCGAAGTCTTGTCGAAGCCGCCAGGTCGGAACGAAAACTCTCCTATCTCGCTGTTTTCGAGCACAAAAATCGGCGATATGTTTTTGGTTTGGACAAGTGAAACGATGCCATCAAAGCCTCCTGCCGATTCGATGACCTGTTCCTTGACATTATAGATGGCTGCTACATAGCCATTCAATCTTTTACGGAGATAGTCTAATGTGAGCATGGTTAATCTTCTTTTTGTTCGAATTCGTCTAATGGATCTTCTTCTGGTTCCGCTTCACGGCCATGGCTCCGCTTCCCTCCCACCTCGATAGTGGTGTTGCCTTTGGTCACCCTGGCCGTTCCTCCTTTTTCGATGTACTCGGGCAGCTTCGTGAGGAAGGTCAGCAAGGCCGCCGCGCCCGTGATTTCGCCGATGAAGGCCAGCACGCTCCGGTCGATGACCGCCGTGGGTGGGAGGATGAATGCGGCAATGCCCAGCCCAAGGCTCACAATCATTGCGAGGTGTACGTACCAGTCGACTGCTTTCAGAAACTTTGCCATGGCTATAGATTATTTATGGGGTAATACCTAAGTTCCAAAGACTCCAGTGCGCCCTCCGTTTCGAAGTGTACGCTCACGCCTTCCTTGATGCTGATTTCGACTGGGCTTTCATCATAGCCTATCGTAAACTCACCTTCCTTTGTGCCATTGATGAAGTAGTACACCGTCTCCATCTTCTGGCTTTCGTCGTTGTCAAACAAGACGTACAGCATATCGGAAGGAATGGTGACGGGCTCAGTCGCACCATGACTGAAGGCGACAAACACCTTGGTCGTTTCGTCGTAGAGTTCATCGGCGTGGTCGGCCACCGATTGGTGCAAGCTACGGTCGGGCCGCTCGGTGTCGGCCACCACGTTTTCGGTCTCGTTCAGGATATAGCTGAACGGCGAGCCTGCCAACTGGCCGAAGTCGCTCATGGAGAGTTCTGAGCTGTCGACCACGATTTCCAAGTATTTCATCGTCTCGGGGTCGTATTTCTCGGCACCTTGCTTGGCGGTCAGCAATTCGTAGATCCAATTGCGTTGGCGGTTGGGCACCTGGCCGATGTGCTGTGTCCACTTACGCATGTCGTTGGTATCGTCCAAGGCGCGGTATTGGCGGCCAAATCGACCGATGTTGTGGGTGATGTCGGGCGCGAGCACGTTCTCACCCTTGCAGATCAGCGTGTCGATACCGCCCAAGGCATTGACGAAGAGGAAGTATTTCTCGTGGCCGCTGCGTTCCTCGTAGATGTAGCGTTGGCGGCAAACCTCACCATCCTTGACGTTACTAAGGATAAGGTCGTAATAGCCAAGCAACGAACTGGGCAACACGTTGGCCATTCTGATGAGGCGGCTGTAGCGCACATTGCAGCTATACACGCCTTCATCCGCGTCAGTCTTTACGGTGACATCCATCGAGGTGCCGTTTCTCCGATAGAAGCGGGCCGTGAGTTCGCACAACGCACCATCATCCCACCAAGTCAGCCATTCAGGGGCTTCGTAGTTGGTGGTTTTCTCAATGGGTTGGTTGGTGAGGAAATTGGCCCTGCCCCATTCGTAGAACGGCGTTTCCGACTTCAGTCGGGCGTTGGCCACATACCACGAGATGGTGTTGCTGTCGCCAGGTGTGTCTTCGCCAACGACGACCTCGAATGTGGCTGTGAATTGGCGGCGATATTCCGTATGGGTGATCTCATCGTTGCCCGTGGTCGGGATGATGGTCTTCAGATAGACATCGTAAAGCCCACGGAAATCAATGGAGATTTGTCCGTTGAAGTCGGGTGCATAGATACCCTTGAATACGACCTCGTTGCCGATGCTCAGGATGGCCAGCAAGGTTCTGTTGGTCGTGATGACGAAGGGCGGTACCTCGTTTTTGGCATAGGTGTAACCGGAGGAAGGTTTCTGTGAAAATTCACTGATATTCATGTCTGCAATATTATTCCTGTGTGTGTTTCAATGAGTGACAAATCATGCGGGCACCGCCGTAAAAACGAAGGTCACGGTTTTGTTGGCGAAGGTCTGTTGGCACTCGAATGTTTGAACTGGAGGGCTTAGCTCCGGCTCATTTTCGATGATCTCTTGGTAATAGATTGTGATGACGGCTCGGCGAGGAAGTGTTACGACATCGCCTTGCGAAGGTGTGCCAGGATTCAACTCTTCGCCTACATACTGCACCGAATAGTTGCCGTAGGCCAGATAATGCGACTCCACTCCCCAATTCGTGTCGGGGACTTCGATGTCGCCGAAGTTGGGACCACCGCCCATCTGCGTCCAACAGCCTTGCACCACCTGCAAGATGTTGCTTTCGACTTCCCAGACATACTCCGACATGGCGCTGGGCAGTATGGCACTGTCGGTGATGCCGTTGATGTAGGTCTTCACCAGCATGTACTTTGCCTCAGTCAGCCCCTGCTTTGCCGCTATGGGTGCCGACAGGCTGACCGGCAACAAGTGCTGCCCTTGGCAGAACTTCAGGCGCGTCATGTCCATGCCGAGGATTTGACCGATGGTGAAGCGCACCCTGCCGTCAAGGTAGGTGGGATGGTTCAGCAAGATGTTGTTGAACTTGCTCCAACAAGCATCGTATAGGTCGTATGGCGTGGTACCGAAGCCAAGCTCCATGAAGTGCTTGTCGTTTTCGGGCAGCTTATACGGGATGACCGGCTGTGTCGTGGCTTGGGTGTAATAAAAGAAGTGCTCGCTGTCCGTCACGGCCTGCACGACAATGATATCCTGCTTGTCGTCGGTGGCCGAGTCGTTGTACGAAGTGTGGGCATGTTTGCGGTCGCCGATGAAAGGCGCGACCCAAATCGCTCCGGCCTTGCCTTCGCAAAGCATGAGCGGGATAACATCCGATTGGCTGAATTCTTCCGTTTCGGCACTGTTGGCACGGTCGTAAGTGAAATGGTTGGTGCCAAGAAGTTTCAGCTTGTAATGCTGAAAGTTCGAGTCAAACAGGCTGCCGTAGAACTGGCCAGTGGCCCGCCTGAGCAACAGCGAGTTTTGCACCGGTGGCGTGGCCGTCGGAAATTGTCCGAATTCGATTTCATTGACGTAGGCAAAATCGCCGTACTTCTCAATCAGTTGGTCGAAAGTGTCGGCTGCTGGGTCAGTGCCTTCAATCGAGTTGGTCGGTGTCATCACCACACGCTTGCTGGGATTGAGCTGTACGGTGAAATCGTCCTCCACGATGGGGGTGATATCCATGTCGGCACCGATGGCCAACATGGTTTCCATCGAAACCACCCTCACCTTGCGGCTGTTTGAATCCACCACCGGCTGCACGTGCCACTTGTTGTTAAGCCAGGTCAAAAAATCGTGCAAGGTACAACTCGGGACGAGGTCCTTATAAAACAAGGTGACGGTCTGGTTGCAGAGGCAGTCTGAGTAGTTGTGTACGATGACCAGCCTTTGGAAGGGCCATTCGGCCAGGCAGTTTTCCGTCACCTCGTAGCCAAGGAGAAAGAAAAGCAGCTCCACGAGCCTCGAAAGCTTCAGGAAGGGTGCGAGTCCATAGCCTTCAGGCACTGAGTTGATGGAATCGCCCTCGTGGATGGTCGTTTCATACACCAGCATATTATTTTCAGTCCTGTTGTTCCATTGGTATTTCGTCACGCCGTTTTCCTCGTAGGGCGACACGGCCACGGGAAACACCTTGAAGTCGGAATCGGCACCTTCGTAGACGCGCTGCAGCACCTCAATGGCTGCACTGACGGTTCCGAACACTTCGGTCTTGTTGGCAAAAATCTCCTTCAGAGTCTTGTTTTTCGACGATATGTAAAGGTCGCTGTTGTCGATGTAGAACGAGGCATTGACGCCCTTGCTGCTGTGTACGGTGTCGAATGCCAGTTGCCCATTCTTACGGATGGGTCCCACTTCGAGAATGGCATCCACTTTGTCGTCGTAGGCTTCGGCGCGGTCGATGCGTTCGCGGTGGTCGATGGCGGCCAAGTTCCTCGACGACGATGGCAATGTGGCCGGAACGCTTGAATCGCCTTCGTCCAACAGGAGCGGGTTGCTCCTTTCCATATTGAAATAGAAATCGCGAGGCAGGTCGATTTCCCCGTTACGAGTCGTCAGCTTCATCTTGAACCAAGTTTTTTGAATTTCAGGGTTTGGGCATCGAGTTCCTCGATGTCTTTGCGTACAACGTAGGCGCGGATGGCACCGTCGGCCATCACACGGCGGATGGCAGCTTCCACGGCGGCTTCGATGTCGATTTGTTCGGGCATCGTTGCCGACGAGCCACCGCCCTTGCCGGGGGTGAAGCCACCATCGGCGAAGCCGCGACTCATGGAGCCGCTTCGTCCGTGGCTTCCGCTCTTGCGGTAACGCTCCAGGTTGGCGAACATCACGGGGTTCTTCCTCACCATCCATGCGGGGCCTACCCATTCCCTACCCTTTTCGCCCACGGTGGTCAGGGTGGTATGGTCTTCAGTGTAGCCGCCTTCGGCGTAGCCGGTCATCTTGCGTTCGCCTGTCTTGGGAGCCGATGAAGAGCCTCCACCGCTGACACTGGCATTTTTGATGGCGTTGCGCTGGGAAACAATAGTGGCAATCTCAATTGCGGTTGTCGCGGCGATGATGGCTGCGAAGATGCCGCCCAACACAGGGTTGCCGCCCGCCGCCGCAAAGGCTTCCACCGCCGCCAATGCACCAGATGCAATCGCCTTGGCTATGTTGATAACCATATCCACGTCGGCGTACTTCTTTTGCATATCCAGTTTCTTCTGCTCGTATTCAGTCTCGATGCGTTCCCGCTCTTCGGCATTATCCCCGGCAGCCGTGAGTTGTGCCTGGTACTCGGCTTCCATCTTCGCCGTTTCCGACTCCTTCAGTGCGTTGGCGAAATTCGATGCCATCTCGGCGTAACGGTTCACCTCCTGCGCTATCTTTGCCGCAAAACCAAGTTTTTGGTCCATTTTCGCTTTCTCGAACTCTTCATCAGAAAGCAGGCCGTCTTTGTGGAGTTTCTCGATCCACTTCATTTCGGTCTCATATTGGGTACGTGCCGAATCCTCCGTGATGGCGGCGCGTATGTCGGCGGCCTTGGCCAATATTTTCTCTTGGAAGGCTTCATATTGCTCAATCCTTGCGTCAAATTCCTTGTCGGTTTCACCGGGAATGGTGCCAAGTTTTTCACGGTAGCCTTGTCTTCGTTGGTTGTCGCGGAGTTTGTTGAAATCCTCGTCGCTCATGTTCTGGTCGGGATGCTCTGAGGCATACACCTTCATCATCTCCTCCATCTCTTCCTTGACTCGCTTCTTTTCCGCCTCCAAAGCTTTGATATGGTCATCGAGCATCTTGTTTCTGATGGCCGAATCGTCCTGACCGTATTTCCGAGCCAATTCCAAAAGAGCCTCGTAATGCTTTACCTTCATCTGATAGACCAAGGAATTATAGTCGGCTTCGCCCATCTCGCCCGAAAGCCATGCCACTTTCAGGCTCTTTTCTTGGAAGTTCATGAAAGCCTCCATTTG
>DBXU01000073.1:0-170 GCA_002310075.1 Bacteroidales bacterium UBA1204
GACGATGGTCACGGCACCCACACCGCAGGCATCTTGGCGGGACAAGGCACGGCAGGCACCCAAACAGGCATCGCCCCAGGTGCCAAGATCATGTCCATCAAGGTTTTGGGCGAAGACGGTCAAGGCGAAGCCACCCACCTCATTCAAGGTGTTGAGTTTGCCTTGGAACA
>DBXU01000073.1:263-1406 GCA_002310075.1 Bacteroidales bacterium UBA1204
GCTGCCGTGGCTTGCGGCAACGAAGGTCAAACACAATACACCTTCCCTGTTCCCTTCAATATCAGCGCCCCTGGCAACTGTCCTCCAGCATGGCTCCACCCCGACCAAAGGAACCTCATCGAAGGCGGCTTGACCTCTGTCATCAGCGTGGGTGCCACCGACTCCAACGACGAGCACTGTGGTTTTTCCTCCGTCGGCCCCACAACTTGGGCTGCAGGTGCCAATGTCGGTAACTACAACGACTACCCCTACGAAAACGGTGACGTCAACCAACCTGGCTTGATCCGTCCCGACATCTCGGCTCCTGGCGCCAACATCACCTCGCTGAACTCCCTGACCACCAACGGCTACACTGAGATGGACGGCACCTCAATGGCCACACCCTGCGTGGCTGGCGTGTTGGCCATGCTGCTTGAGGCCAATCCCGAGCTGACCCCTGCCGAATTGGATTCCATCATCGAGCTTACCTCCGTAAGAGTCGGCAACACCATGAAAAGCAACCGCGTAGGCTCGGGTCGTATCGACGCCTTGGCCGCCATGAATGCCTTGTTCCACCACGGCCCGACCAACCTCACCGCCGACTTCGACGGCGAACAAGTCGTCCTCAACTGGACAGCCGCACCCGAAGGCATCTCCTACGACGTCTATCGCGACGGCATGCGCATCGCCAACAGCTTGACGGCGACCACCTATACCGACCACATCAGCTATGCGGGCTCCTATACATATTATATTATCGCCCATCTGGAAAANNAACGACATGACCTCGCTCCCCTCCAATTACGTCACCTTAACGAAGACGGTTGAAATTGAGGCCGAAGTCATCAATAATATGCGTGTCTCCTTGTCGTGGAACCTGCCCGTAGGCGTTTACGATGGCTTCGAATCGGGCGACTTCTACCAAAACATGTGGATCAACGACGCCACCAGCCCTTGGGTCATCACCACCACGCAACCCAATACAGGCACCTATTGCGCCAAGTCGACCAACACGGGTATGTTCTCCAACAGTAAGATCTCGTTGGCGGTCAACCTGCCCACCTCGTGCGTGGTAAGCTATTATGCCCGTGTCAGTTGCTTCCCGCTCAATGGCTGCGGATTCTTCATCGACAACGTACAGTATGGCGAGACCTTGAAAGACGA
>DBXU01000073.1:1415-3744 GCA_002310075.1 Bacteroidales bacterium UBA1204
CGCTACACCGTGGCCATCGGTCCCGGCAACCACATCCTGGAATGGAAATACGCCAACCAACTCGCTGAGGGCGAATACGATAACGCCTTCTATATCGACGACATCACCGTGGGCAACACCTACAGCATCTACCGCGCCAACTGCGATGGAAGCAATGCCGAGCTGATCGCTTCAAACGTCGCCGACGCCCATTACGTAGATTATGGTTGGGATGCCTTGCCGATTGGACAATACAAATACGGCATCAGCACCGATGGTGGAAACACTATTTCTTGGTCGGAATGTTTGGACAAGGATGTGATGACCGTGGATGAACAAGATGGCTTAGAAGCCACCATCTATCCCAACCCTGCCAACAATCAATTGACCATAGCCTGTGTCGGCATGAAGCACATCACCCTCATCTCGGTGACGGGCGATACGCTTTATGATGCTGAAGTTGATGCCGACAAAGTTGTCATGTCTCTCAACGAGTATCCTTCTGGAATGTATTTCGTTAGGATACAGAACGATGAAGGGATAGTGACAAAGAAGTTTACTATTGCAAAGTAGCATTCTCTTACGCGCATCACAATTCCAAAAACTTCCTCGGATGATAAGCGAATATCCAAGGACGGTTGCTGAGAAAACCGTTGTAAACCACATTCCCTTCCTTATTGATATAGGTCACATGCGGGAAGGCGTTGAAGCCCAAATCCTGCATCACTTGCTTGCTATCCAAGGCTTTGGCCCAAGTAAAGGCCGACTCCCTACTTGTCTCGCTTGCATAAAAGGCTGAATCGCTGGCTTCATCGAAAGAGATGAAAGCTGCGATGAACACCTTGGTCGTATCGCCTTCGTATTGGGCGGCCAACTCGGAAAAACGTGGCAATTCTTTGTGACAATTCGCGCAATGCGACGACCAGAAAAACAAAGCCACATTCTTTCCTCGCAGGCTGGTTTCGGTAAGCACATCACCTTCTTTCGTGACAAAAGAATATGAAAATGGGAAGGGAGTCTCCACCTTGCTATGATACTCATTGGCAACAAGATACGTAAACAAATTCGTGGCCAGCAAAAATGACAAAGGCAACGACAATAACATAAAAACAACAAGCATCACAGCCCTGCTTTTCGATGAAATGGACAAAGACCGTAGCAACATAACTACCAATAGCGACACTACCAGCACAATCAAACGAGGAGCTACCAAGGGGAAATAGCCTGTAACATGGGTCAGCAAGATGGGCAACATGAAAATGACCAGTTGGATCCATCTCTGCTTGGTTGTGGTATTCCGCGTGACATAGTAAAAAGCTGGTAATGTGGTAAATGCAATAGCCATGACAATAGCATTATTGCCCCATTTACCAACCAATATGAAAGCCAAAAAAGGTAAAAAGCCTAAATAAAGCGTTTCCTTGTAGATTTCTTTGATGGGCAAACGGCGGATGATAAGGACCAAAACGTATGGCACGAATAAACAAGCCAACAAAATACCCACAAACTGCCATGTCCCTTGATTAACATTGAATTTCACAAACGAGGCCACCGTGACCAACACCCACAAAACCAACACATAAAGCCAAGTGTACTTCATCCGTTTGGGAAACAAAGCTTCCGAGAGAGCAAAACACATTCCCGCACCCAGAGTGAAATTCATCAAGTCGCTTCCCCCTTCGTCAATGAATACGGACAAAATTGAGGCCAATCCCAACAAGACCCCGACCAGCATTAAACCAATTCGAAAAGCTTTGTTTTTGTCTTCCATACACTTAAGTTTGTGATATAACCAACCGGTTTGCATGATTATTGTTTATCGCATCGATTTTTTCCTTATTATTGCAGATTATTGTCAAAAACAAAGCACATCAAATATGGAAAACGACCAATTCAAACTGCCCGAGAACGCGCAACGCGAACTGAAGCCGGGCGAAGAGTACGAGCCCATACTCTCGAAAAACAAGAAGTACCAGGAAGTTACGGTATGGTCGGTCTGCATCGGCCTGCTGATGACCATCCTGTTTTCGGCTGCCGCCGCCTACCTCGGCCTGAAGGTCGGGCAGGTGTTTGAAGCCGCCATCCCAATCGCCATTATCGCCATCGGACTGACGGGACTGGCCCGCAAAAACGACGCACTTTCGCAAAACGTCATCATCCAAAGCATCGGTGGATGCTCTGGCGGTGTGGTGGCTGGTGCCATCTTCACCTTGCCCGCTCTCTACATCTTGCAAGGCAAGGGCTACCACATCGAAATCAACTTCTGGCAGGTGTTCATCGCCTCCTTATTAGGCGGCATCCTGGGCATCCTGTTCCTCATCCCTTTCCGCAAATACTTCGTCAAGGAGCA
>DBXU01000073.1:3862-4026 GCA_002310075.1 Bacteroidales bacterium UBA1204
TCCACCTTCGGCTGGTGGTCGGAGACACTCACCACCCGCATGATGGGTTGGGGTGCTGCCTTGGCCGACAAAGCCAAACTGATGTTTAAGGTGAACACGGGTGCCGCCGTGCTCGGCTTGGGTTACATCATAGGCCTGAAATACGCTTTCATCATCTGCTGCGG
>DBXU01000176.1 GCA_002310075.1 Bacteroidales bacterium UBA1204
GCCTCACTCACCCGCGACTGGTGGCGACACAACGACCGCAACGAACACTACAAGGAATCGCCCCTCGTCTACTGAGCCAAACATAAAAATTCACTATTTGTAAGTCACGCAAAAACCAATGAAAATAAATGCAAAAACACAATTTCACCGTCACCAAAACCACAACCCCGAAAGAAAAAATTTCGCTATTCGCCCGTCACCGAAAAAAGCCCTGAAATGGCAACCCTAATACAACCCTGCGACGCAAGTCCAGGGCTATCCAACCGCGACCCCAACCCAACCCTGCGACGCAGTCCAGGGCATATCATACCAGACTAAAACACAGAAGACATGAACAAAGTAGCACTGAAAACCATCGGCTTCGTCGAGCAAAACGAGGCCAACGACCAATGGACGCAACAACAGGAACCGCAGCTTGCCGAAAGAAGCCTGCCCCAAGACATATACATCGACGGCATCCACCGCTTCCGTAGCATCGACCAAGACAATTCCTCTATGACTGAGGATCTTGATATAGGCGAGGAAGGCAACAAGTACCGCCAAGAGGTTCAGTTTGTGGTGCGTACCGAGTACGACCGCAAGCTGGCCAAGAAATACGAGCGCCGCCCGCTGGTGGTGCACGTGTGGGCTGTGAACGGCGACCATTATAAAATAGGTACACCAACCTATCCGGCCTATCTCATCCCCTCCAAGAGCAACAGCATGAATGCCGTTGAAACTGCCATGACTGTGGATTACGAAACCCTCACGCCCATCATGTAAAGCATCTTGATTTTCCCATATATTTTAGTTTTGGTTGTTGAAGTGCCTGCCTTTCACTAGGTGGGCACTTCTTTTTTGGTCACCGCACACGACAACGTGGAAAATAATTTTGCTCGAACCAAAAACCAAAGTTTTTTTCCATGTCGATTCTTTCTTTATTCAACGACATCTTCAGAGGAGCGTGGATGATTGAGCCACAAACTGCTGTTGCCCAAAAACAAGCACTTCAAAGCTTGCTTTTGGGGATGGAGTTTGAAGACGATGATGATGACGATAAGTTGCCAGACTCCGTCAAGCATAACGACAACAGCATCGTTCCTCGTGGCAAGAGTGTCCATTTGGCCTACCTTCAGGGAACCATGTTCCGTGATGGTACCGTTTGTGGTATTCCTGGCACCCGACTCATTGCTGCCGACCTTCTCGAAGCCGACAGCAAAAAGGACATCATCGGACACATCCTCATTATCGACAGCGGCGGCGGTGCTGCCAACAGTGTTCCTGACCTTGCCGAAGCCATCCAAGCCTGTACCAAGCCGGTGATTGCCTATGTGGATGGCTATATGTGCAGCGCGGCAATGTATGTCGGCAGCTACTGCGACCACATCATTGCCCACCGCGAGGAAGACCAAATCGGCTGCATCGGCACGATGATCCAACTCGCCGACTTCCCGAAACAAGTCCGCGACAGCGACGGCATGATGCACATCCGCGTCTATGCCGACGGCGCCGATGAAAAGAATGGCGAGTATGAAGCTGCCCTTGAAGGCAACTTTGAACTGATCAAGGAGCGTGTGCTGAATCCGGCTAACGAACGCTTCAAAGCCGACATCAAAGCCAACCGCCCCAAAGTCCGCGAAGACCAATTGAGGGGCCGCACTTATCCCGCCAAGGAAGTGACTGGCACCCTCATCGATTCCATCGGCAACTTTGAAAGTGCCGTGCAAAAGGTAATCGAATTATCAACCCTCAATATTAAACCAATGGACGATCTCAAAAACATCCAAACGCTTGCCACCTGCCAAGACCTCCAGAGTGTCGATGGCTGTGTGACACTGACCAAAGAGCAAATGGAAGAAATTGATGCCGCCGTCGGCGAAGGTATTACTGCGAAGGCCTTGAATGAGACCGATAAGAAGACCATCACCGAACAGGCCACAACCATTGCCAACTTGACCACCGAACGTGACGAACTGAAGACCAAGGCTGACCAAGTGGAAGCCAAGGATACTGAAATCGCCACCCTCACCACCGAACGCGACAACCTCAAAGAGGAAAACGCGAAGAAGGACGCCCGCATCGCCGAGCTGGAAGCAGCTCTCGATAAGAACCCCGACAACGACGAAGACCCGTTGCCTGCCATGCACAACGGCAACCCTGCCAAGGATGACAACTGGAAAGAGCCATCCGATGAGGAAGCCATGCAAAACGCCATCAAGGCTGTACACGGAGAAATCTGATCACGAACCAAAAAAACCTAACCAAAATGTCTGAAACTATCAACACCCCCAGCATTGCTACTGCATTGATCCATTCGAACCACAGGTTCAGAAAGGAACTCATGCTGATTACGGTGGCTTCCATCATGGAATGCACCAAGCACATGCGCGTAATCAACGGACTGAAGGGTAAGGAAACCGAGGCTACCATCGTGCCTCAGGCACATTTCCGTCCCTATAAATCCCAGAAGGTCGTAGGCGATACCGCCAGCCTCACCGCCCGTACTCTCGAGACCTTCCCCTTGGAGATCCTCGAGGAGTTTGACCCAGAGAACCTCTACACCACCGTGTTTGGCGTTCCTTTCGATGCAGAGAAAGTGGACCTCGAAATCGTCCGCAAGCTGTTGCAGGAAGAAATGAAGAATGCCAGCCGTGGCCTGTGCGATCTTCTGTGCCGTGGCGTCCGTAATGCCGATGGCACCGGTCGTTTGGATGGCTTCAATGGCCTCGACACCGTCATTGCCAACGAAATCACTGCTGGCAATATCACCTTCGCCAAGGGCAACTTTGCCAACATCGGTGAACTGACCGAATACAACATCGTTGATTCATGGTACAACATGTTCACGATGATCGATGAAGCCTTGCTTGGCGATTCGAGCAAGAAGCTGAAGCTCATTTGCTCCATCAAGGACTACCAGGTGTACAAGAAGGGCTACGCCATCAAGTACGGTACTGGCATCTTTGCTGGTATGCCCGAGCAGAAGTACCTTGACGGTACTAACGATAAGGTGGAAATCGTTCCGTTGCCTGGCATGGAAGGTTCCGCTCATGTCTTCATCACCACTCAGGAAAACATGAAGGTCGGTTTCGACGTGCTTTCACGCCACACCGTCTTCGAGGTTCGCAAGCCCGACAACCCCAATGTGGTCCAGATGCACGCTAAAATCTACATGGGCGTAGACTTCGCCAATGTAGACAAGGAGTTCCTCTTCGTTGGTGCCCGCACCATCAAGAGCAGCACGGTCTTCATGACCAGCGACACGGCCAAAGTGACCTTCGCCGACACCGCTTCCAACGCTACCAAGACCGCCACTGTGAAGTTCTTCGGCTTCAACCTGACCGAGGCCACCAGCCTGACCCTTGAAGGCACCAACGCCGCCAAGTTCAGCCTGAGCGCCAACAGCATCTCTGCCGACGACGCTAACGCCGCCGCTGGCAAGGAAATCACCATCACCTTCACTCCTGGAGCCACTGGCAGCTTCACCGCCGCCCTGCGCGTGACCAACTCCACAGACAATGTGAGCATGGTCATCCCATTGGCTGGTAAGGGAGTTTCGGCTTAAACGATAGGAGGTTGCAACATGAAGAAACACGTCAAAGTAAATGCAATCATCCTCGCGGTTACGCTTTCGGACATCAATTTCAAGATTGGAAGTGTCAACCCTTCTGGCATCAGCGATGAGGTTTACTTCATCCCGAAGCAAGACATCGCCGCATGGCCCGCCATCAGCGACGATTTCGATACCGCCGCATCCAACGATGCATACGTCCAGTATGGCACTGGCACTGCCCTCAGCTTCACGCTTAAGACGGGTAAGAAGTGGACGCGCCTTTACACGACCCAAGGCAAGGGTAAGATTTCGCATGAGTACACGGGTGAAACCGATTGCAAGGTGCCTGTCAACAAGGCTACGCTGTCGTACCCGAAAATCACTAACGAAATCCGCGCCTTCTGCAAGTTCGCATCCAACGGCGACTTTGTGTTTGTCATCAAGCACGATGGCAAGTACTATGTGATTGGTCACAACGACTACCGTGCCACCGTCACGCCTAACGGCGACTCGGGCGATGCTGCTGGATCGGCCAAGGGTATCACGATTGAAATCGAGTGCCCCGACACCACTCCGCTGCCGACCTACATTGGCGAAATCGTCTTGACCGACGGCACATTGGACTGCTCCGATGGCTCGTTCACCGAGGCTGCTTAAACGGATTGCCCATGAGTAAGATTGAGCAATTCAACTCCATGGACGGCTATACCTTCGACGAAGGTATAGCCTTCCTTGTTTTGGTGAAAGCCCCTTTGGGTGTGATTAACCACCTGAAAGCCACGCACAACCGTAGCCACTTGCACAGTGAAATCCACAAGCAACTGCGCTTCCCCCGCGTGAAGGAAATCGTTCGCCGCAACATGGGAAATTCCCCTCAAATTTCCTCTAATTTCCCAATCGCAAACGAGCCAAAATCGAACGAAATCGAGCCAAAATCGAACGAAATTGCGCCAAAATCGAACGAAATCAAGCCAAATTCGAACGATGACGAACCCGATTCTGACGAAACCGACCCTACCGAAATCATCCTTACCAAGGAGGATGTCCGCACCCATGAGAACACCCGACTTGAAGACATGCCCAACGACCTGTGCCGCAACCTCTGGCAGAAACGCCAAGACGTGTACCGCGAAATGCAACAGGCTCACCTCAAAATGAGGGCAGTGCCCGAAGGTGAGGAACACAACGAGGAAAGGGCGAAATGGAGGGCTGAAGTGTTGCGTCTCGATGCCGAAAACGACAAGTATTGGCAACAGATTGACGCTGAAATTGAGCGTTTTAATGCTGAAAAGGAAAGGGCAGATGAAAAGGCAGATAAAGAGGATCAAGCTGGCTTCAATGTGTCGACCTACCGCGCCTATATCTGCAAGGCCATACGCAAGAAAGAACTGTCTCCCGTGCAATTCGCAGAACTGCAACACCGCGTCAATGCCATGCTTGCCGCTGGTGTGGAGATGGATCCTGAAACAATCGAAAAACTCAAAGCCAAGGGAATCACAGTTGATTGAACCGCTGACCATACCAGGTGTGCGCGTCAGCCGGACCAACTCAATGCAGATGCTCAGGCAAATCGTGCAGATGACGGGCAACCTCAGTAAGCTCGTCATCTTTTCCTATTCAGTCACGGACGGTTGGCTGCGGCAGCTCATGAAACTGCGACAGGAATACCAGGTGCAGCACATCACCCTCGTCCTCGACCGCGCCGTGATGATCCGACACCGCGAGAAGCTGCTGCAAATC
>DBXU01000052.1:0-986 GCA_002310075.1 Bacteroidales bacterium UBA1204
AGTCCCTACTATGACGAGGGCGGTGGCCAGCGTCTGATGACCACCTATTCCATCCCGTTAATGGACGAGCAAGGGGACGTGTATGCTATCCTCACGGCCGATATCGACCTGTATTGGCTCAACAGCAAAATTAACGCCCTGCGTCCCTACGTCAATTCGCGAGCCATTCTGCTGACTGGCGACGGCGGTTATGTTTCGGGTACCCAAGTGGAACTACAGCGTATCCGGAATATTTTCAAGGCTGCCGAAGAGTTGGATAACAAGCGTTTGGGCATTTTGGGTGAAAAGATGACCTCGGGCGATTCGGGCATGATGGCGATTCGCAACGAACGCAATCTTGCATTTGCCGTGTATGGCCCGTTGTCCAATGGCTGGTCTGCCGCAATCATCAGTCCGTACAAGGATGTGTTTGTCCACATCGGTCGTATGAACCTGATAGTCATCCTTGTATCGGTATTGGGTCTGCTGTTGATGTTCGTGTTGTGTTTCCACATTGTGCGCAGAGTGACGCAGCCTATTACCGAGTTCTCGGTGGCGGCGTTGAACATGGCCAAGGGTAATTTCCAAACCCATGTGCCTGAAGTGACCACGCAGGATGAGATGCGCCAGTTGCACGACTCGTTTGAGTATATGCAAAAATCGTTGAACCGCTATATTCAGGAATTGCGCGAAACAACCTCTGCTAAAGAGCGTTACGAAGGAGAGCTGAGCATTGCCCGCAGCATCCAGATGCACATGGTGCCCACCGACTTCCCCAAGGACGACATTTTCTCGCTGTATGCTCTCCTGCAGCCTGCGCGTCAGGTGGGCGGCGACCTTTACGACTTTGTGGTTAGGGGTGATGATGTCTATTTTGCCATCGGTGATGTGTCGGGCAAAGGTGTTCCCGCCGCTCTGTTTATGGCAGTGACACGTTCCGCCTTCCGCTTCATCGGGGGCTTGGGACTTTCGCTTTCGGCGCTTATGGAACGTATTAACACATGCCT
>DBXU01000052.1:1151-1849 GCA_002310075.1 Bacteroidales bacterium UBA1204
GAGAAGGGCAGCCGCCTGCTGCTTTACACCGACGGCGTGACCGAAGCCGAGAATGCCGAGAAGGTGCAGTATGGAGAAGAGCGACTGCTGAACTTCGCCCAATCCATTGCCGCCGACGACACCTCCGAGCAGGTGATCGACCGCCTGATGGCGTCGGTGAAGGAGTTCACCGGCGATGCCGAGCAAAACGACGATATTACCATTATGACTTTCTCAATTCCCAAATAAAAACAATTAATTATTCAAAGATAAGCCTTATGAATGTAACTATTAATCAAGAAGAAAACAATTACCATGTGATTTTGGAAGGCCGTATCGACACGACCAATGCCGACCAGTTCCAGCATGACATTGAGCCTCTGATGACTGCTAAAGACGCTAACATTACGTTGGATTGCGCAGCCATGGAATACACCTCCTCACAAGGACTTCGTACGTTTCTCATGCTCCAGAAGAGTGTGATGGCCCATAACGGCAAACTGGAGATGGTTAACATGCAGCCTCAAGTGAAGGAGATTTTCGATATCACTGGTTTTTCCAATATTATTACCATTAAATAATTTACAATCAGGCTTTTGCATAGATTTTTTGAATTTATGTTGCCTGGTGGGTAAAGGGTGATTTATGCATTATATATTTATCATCAACGGCCGACGCGATTACGCGCACATCACCGATGACCTGAAGTCGCAGTTGGA
>DBXU01000052.1:1904-2113 GCA_002310075.1 Bacteroidales bacterium UBA1204
CGCATCTATTGCGATTTGCATCGCGATGAGGAGGTGTGCTTTGTGGCGTGCGGCGGCTCGGGCACTACCAACGAGGTCGCTTCGGGCATTGTGGGTGAAACCAACAAGTCGATGGCGGTTTTGGCCTACGGAGCCACCAACGACTTGCTCAAGTCGCTGCCAGAGCGCAATTTCCGCAGTGTAAAGCAACTGCTTCAGGGAGAGGAGAT
>DBXU01000052.1:2225-2817 GCA_002310075.1 Bacteroidales bacterium UBA1204
TGGCGCTGTTAGGGGCGCGTTTCAACCGCATCAAGGTGGTGGCTGACGGCAAGGCGCTCAACAAGTGGATGATTTTCAGTTGCGCCCTGGCCAACGGTCGCTATGTGGGCGGGCAGTTCCATTGTGCGCCCAAGGCCGAGGTGAACGATGGCGAGATTGACATCTGCCTGATACGCCCCATGACGCTGTTGTCGTTTATCAGAACCTATCCCTATTATGTGCGCGGAGAGCATGTGCAGCCGCGCTTTTCGAGGAAGATCTATTATGGGCGGGCGCGCCATGTGGAGGTGCATTCGCGCAATATGATTTATATGGTGTTGGATGGAGAGCTGTTGCCAGGCAGTGATTTCACCATCGACATCATTCCCAAGGCGGTGCGGTTTGTGTTGCCCGCCGAATAAAAAAGTAACGGCTGCCTTTGACAAGGCAGCCGTTTATTGTAATGTTTTCCAGATGTTTGCTATAGCTGCTTCACGGGGAAGGTGAAGTAGGTGTCGGGGTAGGGTTCCTCTTTCAGTGTGAAGTGCCACCACTCGGTGTCGATGGGCTTGAAGCCGTGGCGCAGCATGGCGCGGCGCAGGATGAGGCGGTT
>DBXU01000052.1:2913-3423 GCA_002310075.1 Bacteroidales bacterium UBA1204
TCTTTTTCGGTGTTCATGTCAAACAGGGTCAGGTCCACGGTTGAGCCGCGGGTGTGGCCGCTGTGCTCGCAGATGTAGCCTTGCGGGAAGAGCACTCTCTTGTCGAGGTCGGGGTAGAAGTAGGCCTTCATGAGCGTGTCGTTGGGGTCGGCGGCCCAGCGCACGAAATGGTCAACGGCGCACTGCGGGCGGTAGGCGTCGTAGATTTTCAGGCGGTAGCCCTGNNTCGTCGCTCACGGCTTTCAGACTGTCGGCGGCGCGGCGTGTCATCAAGGCTGTCGGCTGCAGGTAGCCGTCGATGCGGGTGCCCACGAAGTTGTAGGTGCTGAAGTAGCGGATTTCGAGGATGACATCCGGGATGATGTCGGTAATGTTGACAAAGTCGCTGCACTCGTCCGACAGCACGACGTCGCTGGTTTCAGCAGTCGCCGTTTCGGGTTGGCAGGAGGTTGGCTTTTGCGTTGCGAGCACCGTCAGGCAGACGAGGCCTATCAGCAGGAGTGCCGGCAG
>DBXU01000052.1:3474-16428 GCA_002310075.1 Bacteroidales bacterium UBA1204
TGAATTCTGAATTTGTTCTTTGTTCTCTGATCTTTGTTCTTCTAATCGTGAATTATGAATCGCTAAAATTCCACTGCTTCCCAGCCGTAGTCTTGGTAGTGGTGGACGTTGAGGTTGTGCTGGTTGACATACTCGCGCAGTTGCTCTTTGCGGACGGTTTCGCGGAGAGTCTCGTTGGAATGGATGTTCTGGTAGATGTCGAAATAGTCGCCGAAGATACGTTGGGCGCTGGCTTCGTTGCCGGCTCCATCTACGGTCTGCGCAAAGCCGGTCACCTTGCACTGGTCGCCGTCTTTGGTCAGAGTCATCAGGCCTGCGTGGTTACCGCCGGAGACGCACTTCAGCGTGTCGCCCACTTGATTGTACCAAAGCACCCAGAAGTCGCCCATGAAGAGTGCGTCTTCTTCGTGTACCATCATTATCGTGGGGATGCAGATCTCGCCTTTCTTGTATTGTTCGCCGATTTCCTTCACCAGGTAGTCGCTGATGGCCATTCGCACGGCCTGCTCTTTCTTGTTGATGGCAATATGGCGGATGCATTCGGCCTTGTGTCCGTCGAAGTCAGCGATGAGCCATTTCCCATCCACTTTTTCCATATAGAGCTTGTGTTCTACCACACCGGATGATTCGTCAAAGGAGCCGTCTTCCCATTTCTGGCGCACTTTGAGCGTAGCTACGGCATGAGTTTTGTCGGTCAGTTCTACGCCGCTTACTTCAAAATCGGCGGTGGTGCCACCGTTGCCGGTTACAAAATAGTAGAGCCATTCGTGGTCCATGCCCTCAAACTCGGGAAGTCGGTTGAACATGGTGTCGAGCACGGCGTAGAAGTCGGCTGTCATGTACGGTTTAGCAGCCTCCTGCAGTTCGTGGTCGGGAATGTATTGGCACAATTCGGCTGCACGTTGGCGCAGTTGTTTTTCTGAATCTTGGCATGCCGCAAGCAATAGGGCGGCGAAGGCAATCAATAATAGTTTTTTCATAGTTGTGTGATTTATAGGTTAATTGTATTCTATTGATTCTTCTGCAGCGATGGGCAGGTCTGCCTCCTCAACATGGATGTAGGCGACGGCTTTGCGGCTCAGTGTTTTGAGGTAGTAGTCTTGCAGACTGACTTCCACTTGCCTCATGGTTTGTTCAATGACGGATGCTTTCAGTTGGCACTCCCAGATGACCAGCACCTGCCAGCCGTTATCTTGTAATACCTTGTAATTCTGCTGGTCACGTTCCTGGTTCCGCCGAATCTTATTCACCCAAAACTCCCGATTGGACTGTGGAATTTTGCAACATTTCGAGTTCTCCACTCTCAACTCTCCGTTCTCAGTTCTCCACACGATTTCGTGTCCGTGCCAGAAACAGCCGTTTACAAAAATGGCCGTCCGGTACTTGCGCATCACGATGTCGGGTTTGCCGGGCACTCCGCGCACATTGAGGCGGTAGCGGTAGCCGTGATTCCACAGCCATTGCCGCACCTTCAGCTCAGGCTTGGTGTTGCGGCTGCGGATGTGCGACATGCAGCGATGACGTTGGATGGGAGTGAGGCGGTCGGTCATTTTTTCAGTTCCTCCAAAGCGCGACAAAGTTGGTCTGGACAAGAGGTGTAGTTGTCGCCACAGCGGATGCCGTTGAGTTTTTCTATCACGTCATCAATTTTCTGACCTGTAACCAGCTTACAAATTCCTTGCAGGTTGCCGTTGCAGCCACCCACAAAGAACACCTGTTGGATAACGCCATTGTCATCCACGGTCACATCAATATATTGGGAGCAAGTGTTTTGGGTTTTGTAGAGGGTGTGTTTCATGACAAAAAGAAAAAATATTACAAATCTAAAACTGTCATCATCAATCAAAAATACATCAATTGTTCACATCAGGACAACACTACAATCCATCTGGGGCAGGTC
The DNA here is from genome assembly GCA_002310075.1 of Bacteroidales bacterium UBA1204. The sequence continues at coordinate 5,375 of DBXU01000052.1, forward strand.
AGGGTGAAGTCGATAAAACAGACCCGCACCCGCGGTCGATGACGGTGAGCGGCGGGAAGAAGATGGTGAGGAGGATGCGGAGGAGGGGCATGGTGGTAAGTTTAGATTATTATAAGGTTTGAAGGAATAGCAAAGTTGTCATATTGCTTGTAAATCCTTTAGTTTAACCAACATGAATGGGCTCTTTTGACTGCCCCAAAAAATAGAGGAAATATCTCTTATGTTAAACAATAATCCTTGCAAATCGGGTTCCGTGTCATCTGGTTTTCGGATACGCATCATGAAATACGATGCGTGACTCGGTTCTTCTGGATAATTGGATAACTCAAGTTTTTCTTTGGTCCAAACATCATGTCTACTGTGAACTATTTTGCAAATATTGCCAACAGTCTCCTCGCCTTTATTGCGTAAAAGCAAATATTTAGCTTTCATCCATGGAACATCTGCTATTTTGTCAAGCGGAATGTTGTACCATAATTTATCGAAAGTCCATTGTCGCTTTGCTTCGTTACCAATCCAAGCTATCAATACAAGATTATCATCCATGATACTTGCCTTTTGTTCTTCTGTTACATATGCCAATGTCCTTTGTGGCTTAGCTTTTACCACATGGGCTTCTGTGCTAACGTGCTTCATTAGGATTTCTTCCAGATGAAGTCGGAGTAACCTATCACTGTTTGGAAGTAGAGGGAATGCACCGATATTGACACTTTCAATACTAGCACTATAATAACGCTTCTTTATGTATTCATCTTCGCCTCTACCTGGGAAAAGGATGTATCCACCTATTATTTCTTTAGAACGATATGGTTCGTGCTCTTTGCTATAATAAATGGCATCACGGTAGCGGTGCATTTGGTTTATAGCATCTGTTGGAGGATAATCGCCACCTGGCATATTGTTATTTTCAATGATGTCTTGTTCCTCAAAATCCATGTCAAGTTGTTTGTCGTTGATGACACGGTACTTGGCATCATAGAGATATGTCAGCATCACCTCGCCTGATTCTTTACGAATATTAAGCACAATATCGGGACGTTGTTCGGTTGTCGCAGTGTTGATGCCCAAGTCATATATACCCTTACCACTCCTACGATTAAATGTATGCTGATAATGCAGCGTAACCACATCACCATGATGAGATTCCAACCATACTTTCCTTTGAGCAGAATCTGCTTCAACGGGTTCTGGGTAGTGGTACTCCACAATATGTTCTAGAGAAGAATTAGTGAAGGGGTTGAGTAGCGTCCCTTTAGGTTCAGTCACCAGTTGCTCGTGTTCCGGTTTGTTACAATCTATACCCAAAACATCTGCTACTATTTTTTTCATCTTAATGAAACACCATAGTTCGTAGATTTCCCAAATCTGTAAAGTACCGATGTTTGCGGCACCATTATATAGGTCGATACCTCTTTTAAGTTTCAACCAATCCTTATAAATCTGCTGGTATCCTGCTCTGCTCTGCAAAACCAGACTCTCTTGCTTTAATCCATCAAACCTACCCACGGACTTAAAGAAAGGGTGTTTTGAAAGCTTTTTCAAGGAGTCTTGATAGTCCTTCCACATTTGTCTATGCCTATCTGACAACTCTTGTTGTGAGGCATTTAGTACGGTGGAGATAATGGAAGAAAGCTTTTTTTCGATGCTTTGAAGCGTATATTTCACAAAACGGTTTTCCAACGTGTCGTTGGTGGAATGAACTTCGTCATAGCCGAAATAGTATTCTTCCAGTTTGCCCTCCTTTTCTACCTCACCGTAACGCTCTTCCATTGCTGGAGTCCAAAACTTGATTTGCTCGGCCTTTCGGGATGTTCTTGCATTTACAATTTGGGAGTGGGGGTTTTGAATCACTCTCTTAATGTTTTTCACATAATCAACAACCACACTCTGAAATGCTGCCATCCATGTGGCATCAGTGTTCAAGCGGCCACGACTGAATTGTTGAAGCGTTATGCTAAGGTATCGATATATTACGTTCTCGTATTCCTCGTTTACTTCGCGCAGCAGCGACTTATAATCATTTTTTGTGTCAAGCTTAGGTGAAACAACGTCAAAGGTAATAAAGCATTCCTTGCGGATGCCGTTTTTCTGATAAGCAAAGTCTAATTTGAATAGTCCGGGTTCGTTAAGGAAATCAAGTTCACCAGTCAGGTATTTATCTTTATGTCCTTCAAGCTCTTCATCGTAGAAGAAGCTATCTTCAACATCTTTCCTTACATGACGTATCTCAGGTTGCGACCCCTCGTCAGCTCCGCGAAAAATGATCCGGATTTGATATTTACAGGTCTCGAAGACTACTGGCCAAAGTTTGTCCCATGAATTACTTCTTTGGAACTCTTCTGTTTCTCTTGTCTCAGGGTTATAAAGACGCAGATCACATTCGTCCTTCGACGTATAGCGGCAATATTCCTTTGGCGCATCAATTTCAGGGTTTGAATGTCGGGTATGATTGATGCGTCCTTTGAAACGCTCCCATGAATAGCTGATGTCCTGCGTTCGGACAATCACCTCGTAGTCAGGATGAATATATCTCAGAACCTCTGTTTGCATAAGTATCGCAAATCATTATGGCCAGAAACGCGTGAATTCTTGGTTTTCCAGTCTTATTCTCATTTCCTGTATCTTTTCTCTAGCGCTTTGCGGATGTTCGTTTTCTTCTTGGCTTGTTTGGATGTCAGGTGCTAATGCTTCCAACCACTCCAAACGGTCATTAAAATCTATTCCGCACTCATCCTTATATCTTTTAGACAACGCGAACATTTCTGCATCGCCCTCAATTCGAGGAAGAATCTTCATTAATAGGATATTATTTAACGCTTGATTTATTATGTCGTCCAGATTGGCATCATCACCTTTTTCGTCAAGTATCACGCCTACCATAATTGTAAGTTCGTTCAATACTCGATAACTTACCTCAAATGGCGTGCCTTTCAACACTTTATTGATAGCATCTAATCGTTCGGGCAGCTTTTTCATAATATCATCCGCCTTTGAGTGATGCTTTACAAGAACCTCATCGGCAGTTACATAATTCTGCTTGAAAGCATTCTGCCATTCCAACTGCTTTTCCTCTTCAAGGTATTCCAAGTTTTTGCTACCACCAAAAATATCTGCAAGCCGTCCACCGTTCATTTCAATGGTCATCGCTCGGTCTATTACCTTGCGTGAGAATTGATGCGTTGTATCATCCATATTTACCGTTCCTATTATCAACACATTATCTGGTAGAGTTAAGCCTTCTGTAATCAGGTCAAACTTGTTAGTTTCTTCTACAATATCATTTTCGTCACCAGGATTAATGCCAAACAACTCCATATAGATTTGACGGTCTGTTAACGTCTTCTTGAGAGTCGCACTGTTTTCAGAATAGTTCAGCTTTACATTCTCTAACTCTTGGAAATATTTAGCTTCAACAAAGGCTTCTGTCTTGATTATGTCAGGAGTTGTTTGGGGATGTTTGCGTGTCTCAAGGATGCTCAATATCTCTGCAAAATACTGCTCAACTGGCGCGAGGTTCATTTCATCTAAACAAACAAAGAAGGGCACATTGGGGAACATTTTGGCTTTTATAAGGAATTTCACAAACTTCGTGAATTGGTATCCACCCTTGCCCAATCTGCTGTAATATCCAAGTAATTCCGTCGAATCATGCCAATTGGGTTTCACCTCTATCATGCAGTAGTTACCAGGAGTTGTACCGTCTTTATCTTGCAAATAAGAAGGGCATGACTTAAAAGCAAATTCGCGTACAATGCGACTTTTTCCCGTTCCAGAAATGCCTGCAAGAAGTAAAAAAGGTTTGGTTCTAATTGCGGTAGTGAATTGCTGATAAATAGAAACCTCTTTTAATTCACTTTCATGTTTTTGTATGGGAATTGGATGATTCTTTGCTCCATCTATTATATCAAGGTAGTAATAGATAAACTCGGGGCGGAACAGTATAACACTGTCTATTTGACACATGCCCGTTAGATATGCTCTTTGCAACCCATTTGTTCTTGTTCCTCTAAGACTTGGATTCCCTGCAAAATCATACCCTCTCCAGTCGTATCCTGATAGTATATAATCAGGAGATCCGTTCCCATCATCAATTGTATAAATTCCCAAAACCACTGTCAGCCAATCGGCCTCTTCATTAACAGGATAAGATGTCCCTAATTGCATCTTATATTCATCAGGTTGTCTACTCTCATCGCGAATAGACGAGATATAAAGATTTATTTTCCAATTCTTTGAAAGACATTTTGTTTCTACTTTCCAAAAAGAACCTGATTGGTTTTCAACAGATAATACCTGCCAATTTTTCTGTTGAAAAATGGCTTGAATAACGGCTTTCTGTTCCGTTTTTGAACCAGGCCACAAAACGGTTTTTCTTTCAGCTATTGTTCCGTCGTGATTGATTTGTTGATGAGTATCTGCCATAATTATAAGTGTTTTTTGATTTCTGATGCAATTATCTGAGCCAATTTTGATGGAACGGCATTACCAACCTGCCTCCATTGGTCTTTAATATCACCACATAAAACGTAGGAATCATCAATTGTTTGAATCCTTTTTATTTCACTTATTCTCAAAAAACGATTACGCCAATGAAAAGGGCCTTGATTGTTGGAAAAACTGGCTTGAATTGTCCAAGACGGCCTGTTTGGAGTTAGCTTCAGTAAAAACGTCCAGTATCTTGATTTCCATTTAAAAATTGGCTCGGGATAACCCTCGTGTTCTGTATAATATAGATAGTTTTTCCCAGGGGGAATGCCAACAAGTAATTCGTAGTCTTTAGACCCTGGTCTTTGTTTCTTTTCTTCTTCTGTGATGTTATCTGAATCCGAAAGGACTTCACCGCAAGTCACCCATTTTTTTGTTCCATTTAATCCTTTTTCAGAATGAGTCTCTTTAGGAAATACAAAGGTTCCCATTTCTTTTTTCAATCCAACACATAGAAATCTTTTGCGAGTTTGAGGAACGCCATAGTTGGCAGCGTTTACTATCTTGTATGTTATATTATAGCCAAGTGCCTCCGAACGCTCCTTGAGAAAGTGCATGGGTTCTTGATATGTCTTGAATGTAAAGCCATCTACATTTTCAAAAACAAACATTTTAGGGTTAATTTCCTCAATTGCTCTGAAATACTCTGGAACAGCAAAACCCGCTTTTTCATCTTCAAACCCCCCTTTCTTATTTGTAAGATAATGCCTTGTTTGGCTATATGGAGGACAAGGAGGGCCACCAATAACAACATCGACTTTGTCTTTATATTCAGTAAAATCGATTTGTCTAATATCGCTACAGATTATTTTATTTGCCGCTTTATTTGCTTCTAAGGTTTTGCAAGCTACATCCCAAACATCAGTTGCTAAAACAGTATGGAACCCTGCTTTTTTAAAGCCTAGATCAAGACCGCCACAACCAGAAAACAGACTTACAACGATGTTCTTCATTATACAATCTCCTTCAAAAAGTTACACATACTCTTTGCCATCATACATGGCACCGCATTACCAATTTGCCTGTGCACAGAGCGTTCACTCCCGACAAATGAATAATCTAATGGGAATGTTTGTATCGCAGCCAATTCGCAATTTCTTAGCCTTCTATTATTCCAATGGAATGGACCTTCCCAATGACCAGGAGACGCAATTATCGTCCAAGAAGGTCTATATGGGTGAAGCTTTAATAAAAAAGTCCAATATCTTGATCCTGCTCGAAATAATTCTGGAGTGTAACCTCTTCTTTCAGATAGTGAAATATAGTTACTTCCAGGTGGTACTTGAATAAGTGCATTATGATGAAGTCCTTCTGTTGAATCGCGCTCAGAAGCATATTTTTCATTGTCAAATCTGCCGATCCAATCAATTACATTTTCATACGGTAACTGTTCTTCGTTTGGGTTTTCATAATTTGTTATTACAGGCATGCTTTTAATTTTCTTTTTTGACGCAATGAAGAAAACACGTTTCCGCTTTTGCGGAACGCCGTAATCACAGGCAGTAGCCTTAACCAGAACATAGCTATAGTTCATTTTATCAATAGCTTCCGCTAAATCATTAACAGCCTGTATATTATGAGGGTGCAAAAGACTTTCAACGTTTTCCAAGATAAAACCATCAGGTTTAATGTCATTAATGATATGTAAATATGATCCAATCATGTTACGGGGGTCATCTGGACCCAGTCGCTGAGCGAGGGTTTTCCAATAACCAGCTTTTGAGAAAGGTTGACAAGGAGGCCCGCCTAATAGAACTAGCTTTTCAGGGTTGTTGTCTTTTAATACAGAGAGGAAGTCCTTACCTTTAACATTGCGTATATCATCCAATCTATGTATAGCGTGACTAAAAAACTTATTGCTTTTCAACGTTGAAACGGAGTCTTTGTCAAAGTCAAGACTGGTTAGTACCTTTATGCCGGCCATTTGAGCACCAATATCTAATCCGCCACCGCCTGAAAAGAAAGACAGTCCTTGGGTCTTAGACTCAATAACTTCTTCAAGATATGGGAGGCAATTGTAATTTTTGTCGGAATAATTAAGTTTTATAGAACCATTTCGAGCTTTTGTTCCCAAAGACTGAAAAAACTCTTTTCTTTGTGGTTCTAATATTGGAAGGAAAGTCTCTTCCTGGATAATATTGTAATCTTTATGCATATATTTTCTCTTTCCTTTTTACCAAAATTCTAGCATAGATTTCTTTACCATTTATGGTAAATCTTTTTTTGGTCAAATTCATAGGCATTAATCGATCTAATCCTAATAGCTCAAACTCCTCGGTGTCAAAGCCTTCTAGAAATGTGATTGGCACCCCCATAACACCATAATAATCTTTAGGAATATCTGCAATTTTATTCACGTTAATTGCATCATATTGATCATATTTTGGATAGTATTCTTCGCTATAACAATTTCGAAAGTTTCTTTTTATTTGAGGAACAATTACATCAAAATTAGTAAGCCATATCACATTTCTAAATCTTACCACATTCTCTTCACCCCTAACGACATCTTTACTATAATGGCCATACAACATTGGAGGAATTATAAAATTAGCAGTTCTATTTCGGAAACCGAAACCAAGCCTAATTTGGCCATTCATGAAAAACGGAAAGATAGCCTTTGTAATAATGGTATTTCTATTACAGACTATGATAAATTTTTTATCCAACTTTATTAAGTGCTTGATAAAAGCCTGTGTTTTTGAAAATGGAGGATTTGTTATCACGACATCGGATTGTGTCATTATATCCATGCACTCTTGACTTTCAAAACTACCGTCTCCTTTCAAGTAATTAACAATAGTGTCGGATTTGCAATTCTTTGTTTTCGCGCACAATGCTTTTTCTTCATCATAACTTTTGCAAGTGCATACAACTTCTTTAATATTCCAGTCACTCAAATGACCACACAAGTATTTGTAGAAATTGCTATATTTAGGATGATCACAGCAACAATAAACAGATTTCCCTTTTAGGTAATCTTTATAGTGTTGAAGCTCATTCTCTATATCACTCATCTGAGTATAGAACTCGTCCACTTTGAGGCTCTTTGCTATATTTAAAGCTGTTGGCATCTCTTTATAAGCCTGAGACTTTATTTTTTAGTTCAAAAACACCCAGCTATTGGCAATGTCCGAGATCTTATCGTTGTCGGGTTCCAGGTTGCCGTCGTCGCCTGTACGAAGCAAATCCTTCAGCGGATAAAGCTCGGTGGACTTGCCCACTTTGATGGCTTCTTTGGCATCGGCTTTCATGGTGATTTTACCACAACGCTTGCCGATGGCCAATACGTCATCAGCGTTGTAGTTGCCGTCAACATAGTACTGAACAATGTCGTAGATGCGCTCGGCAAATGCGTGAATGACTCGGATGTTGCTCATAGTCAGTTATTATTTATCATAATAATTATAACGTGCAAAAATACATAATTTTTGCAGACCCTATTTCCTTCTGTGTGGATTTTGCATCGTTCGTCGAACCAAGCAATAATTTTGTTTTTTTTTCATATTTCTAACTCATTGATTAAAAACACAATCCCGATGCCATTCAAGAAATATGGGATTCGGCAGATGCTCTTCGGGTAAGCGAATGGGTTGGTTTTCAATGCTTGCAAAATGGGCGTTAAAGAAACCCTCACCTTCGTAAACCTTTAATTTATTCGCCAATATAACTCTATTATTCTTGTCAACACTAATAAAACCCTTGTCAAATGCTCTGTCGTACAATGCGGAAAGACAAATGCCATTTTCTGGATTCAGTCTTTCTTTCTCGTTCACCGCCCAAGGAATTATGTGGCTGGCCACCAGCAATTCAGGAATTGAAATCCCAGTAATAGCGCAACGGCTATCATAATTGTTCAGAATCATAGCCCGAAAAGCGTTCTGGTTTACTCGTTGCTTCACATAGGCCATTTTATCCAGTCCAGCCAGCTGGTTTTCTATTTGCAAGGTCTGCTCAAAAGTCTGATTCTGAATTCGATTTCTAATTGTCGCTGCTTCCAGAAAAAGAGTCTCTTTGTTGTTTGCAAACTCATTCCAATAGGGCATACACACACTCAATCCGCCTGGCATCCCAGTGCGTCCGCTATTTATGATATATGGATCGCAAGCGGCAAAATTCACCAATCGCAAGGCAACGGCATTTTCAGTTCTATTCAATAGTTTGGCAAGTTCCCTAACCTCAGGTGTAGTGTGATTCAAACGACCAAATGGCAACTGAAAATACAGTGCCAGCGTCAAAATCATTTCGTCCCGTGTCCAAAGTCGTTTTGCCATAATTATCTATGTTTACACCGGCATCGCCTGCAACACTTTACCGTCAATCAATTTTCCATTTTTGTGTTTGCTCCGTTTCACGCCGTCGCTGCCCCAGGTTCCCCACTGTTTGAAGAAGAACAAGCTGCCTTGCGCTTCGGTTTGTTCTTGGATGGAATCAATCCATTCTCTTTTCATTGGGCGTGCTTGTGAGCCGCTTTCGCCACCGACAATAACCCAGTTGATGTTCCTCAAATCCAACTCGCCTAAGTCTTCGATGAGGGGTTCGCACGAAAGGAATCGAATAGGAGCATCCAACACCCGTAAACAATCAATTCTTGATTTAGAAGACTGTGCTTCAACCGTTACGCCTAACCAAACATTGTCCGGAATATCGTGAGTGAGGAAATATTCCGCCATACGCTCAGCACGTTTCGTGAGCAATTGGTATCTATGCTGCGGCGTAAGGAGGATTGTCCTCATTACCTTGTCAACAAACTCGAAGGGGACCTCTTTATGGAACAAATCGCTCATGGAACACACAAAAATAGTGTGGGGTTGCTTCCAGCCCAAAGGTTCATTGAGGCAATCTTCGTGCAGCGTAACCTGAAAACCATTGGCATACTTTTCCATTCCCATTGCTTTCAGCCTTCTTGCCATCGCTTCGGCATAGCAGTGGGCGCAGCCCGGTGAAATCTTGGTGCATCCTGAGACGGGATTCCAAGTTTTATCTGTCCATTCTATTTTAGTGGTTTTCATATAACTACAATTTTATATTTTTCAACCTTGTGTATGTTTGTGGATTGGCTATTGAATTTTCCATCCAATTGTATTTTGCCTTGTTGAAGCAGTTTTTTAACCACTTCAACAAAAAGTTTTGGTTCACAACCATTTTTTAACACATAGTTCAGTCCTGTTATATTGTCCACAATTTCAGATTGCAGGATTTTTGACTCAACAATGCTTTCCATAGTATTTCTTTTGATGGAGTTATTGGGGTCATAGAATAACGAGCCAGGTTCGAAATCATTGTCAATATTGCAATTTGATTCCCCCGCAAGTTTATCATGTCTCCAACACACTTTGACAAACTTTTCCATTCCTAAGGAATGGTTGGATCCGAAAATCAAGCCATAATAATTTGTTCCTTTTTGAATAGTGAAAGAATGTAAATAGTAGTTTTTTTCTGGCGAAATCAAATTTCTGAAATAATCAGTTATAACCCTATGGCATTCTTTAGGGCGACTTTCGTCATAACTGATTTTGTTGTTATCGAAATATGCAGTTACTGCTGGCATATCCTTAAATCTCCTGACAAAAGAAGACGCTATAAAAAAGATAAAATCAGTGTTGGGTGAATTGACCAGTTTCAAAAAAACATCATCATTGATTTGCTTGAAACCGTATTGATCCAATAGTATGAACTTGGCGTAGTTTTTGTTAGAAAGGATCTGGTTGAAAATTGCATTTACATTGATAAAATTGGAGAAATCATTTTGCCCATATTGAAAAGAATTATCAAAAGGACATTCGTTTTCCATACATTGTGATTTGCAGACGTTGAATTCTCTAGATACATTTTCTTCTAACTCTTTTTTTTTCGTCAGTTCAAACTCATTAAACGCAAATGTAACTTGCGGAGCATTTTGTTTCAATAATGATTTACAATGTTGTTTTTTATCTCCACGGGATTCTTGAAATAATATAATTGGAGAGCCCGGATTTCCAACAGAATCCGTCCCACTTCCGGCAAACATATCATAAACAAAAATATGTTTTATGTATGGATTATGAACAAAAACAGGGAACCACTCTCTATAGCACTCTCTGAACAAATCTAATTTCAGTTTTGTCTCTTCAGTGAACTCCGATTTATTAATATCTTTTCTTGCCATAATTCTATTCCGTTTTTTTTATCAAATTTCACTACGCAAAACTACAAATTTTCGATGCTTCCATGCTATTTATTTCCGTGTGAAGCCGCCGTTGTCGGCAAAGAGGTCTATAAATTGGGCATAATCCGTTTGTTACATTGGCATTGCCTGAAAAACTTTGCCGTGACATACTTTTTCTTACCCCTATCAGGTTATTTGACCATAATATAATGGTTGGAAAAGAACAACTTACAAAGGTAAAAATAATATCCTTTGTCTGGTTTTGTGTTCAATTAATTCTTTCAACAAGTATTGCTTTTCTATAATGTTGAAAATCAGGCAAATCATCAATTTTTATTAACAACTTTTTCATGTACAACACACAAAAGGCGGACACTCCTTAACGAATGTCCGCCTTGTGTGGGGGAGTAGGAACGATCGG
>DBXU01000052.1:16471-50171 GCA_002310075.1 Bacteroidales bacterium UBA1204
TCCTGTTTTGCGGCTGCAAAGATACATATGAGGGAGTAAACAAAATGTGCATCTCGGCGTAATGTAATTTTGCCGCGAAAAACATTTAAAATCAGTGTTTTATATGTAAAATTGCTGATTTGGCGGTGTAAAACAAATTGTACATTTGCTTTAATTTTGGTTTAATTTTTGCCGCTGGCCGCGAACTGTTTCTTTAAATTTGCTTTAATCGGCTGCGATATTTGTTATATTTTGACGCTAAAATGCCCGTAAAACCGCTAAAAATGGCTGTTTGCGGGCTTTTTTGTTGCTGATTGCGGTTGTGCGGATCTTTGCAGATCTGTGGAGTGAAGTGATGTGTTGAAAGGCCGTTTGGTGGGTGTTGAAACGGTGGTGAAAAAGTGCCTTTTTAGGTCAAAAAATGGGCTTGTTAGGACACTTGTTAGGACACTTGTTAGGACAAAAACACGATTTTGACATACTTGGGTTAACCCCCTATATTTTTGGTTTTTGTCGTGAGTTGGCTGTTTTTGTGCGTGAGTTGACCCGATAATTTACGGCCTTTTGTAGCGTTGATTTGGTGTTAATTTGCTATATTTCAGTATTTTGTGGTGTTTTTGGCGGTTTTTTGATGCACAAAAAGTGTGCGTGCGCCAAAATGTGTGCGCCGCGTGCGTGCCGTGTGTGCCTGTGTGCTACTCCAGACGTATCACGCCGACAACGAGTGCAATGTGGTAGATCTTGGTGCGCGGGAGCTCGAAGGGCTCGTAGTTTGGGTTGTCGCTGAAGATGGTGAGCGTGTCGGCGGTGCTGCCCTTCTTGATGCGCTTGATGAGCGGGCCCTGCTCGGTATCGAGGACATAGACCTTGTTCCACTGGAAGAATGTGTCGAGCGGCATACGCTTGCAGGCCACAATATCACCGCTGTTGTACTTGGGAATCATTGAAGAGCCTTTGACTGTGATAAGAAACTCTGCGTCTTTGAATGCGGGGACGACATAGCGCTCGCATTCGAGCTCCAATACCACCTGCTCGCCGACGAATGCACCAGCCATTGCGTTGATTGGAATGAGCGGAATGCCTGTTTCTGAGTCCGTTGCGTGGTGTGCAGATGGCAGGTGCCTTTCCAGCAACTCATCAATAGACATATCTTCACATTTTGTGATAATATTATTCCAATTTATTTGATTCCTTTCTAACGAATTTGATATTGCCTGAGGTTTTACACCCAAAAAATTCGCTAAATCACTATTGGTTTTCAACCCGTAGTGTAATTTTATTTTCTTGTAAACCAAATCAATATCAAAATTTTCCATTTTTATTTCACTTTTTGTGTATTTATTTCACTTTTTGTATTATCTTTGTCGCGTTGTTCAATGATTGATTAAGACCACAAAAATAATAAAAAATGGAACAGCCAAAAAAGGTAATGACAAAAAAGGGTACCGGCAAGCAGCTGGCAAGGAGATTCGGTGTGAGCGCCGAGTATGTGAGCCGCGTGCTTCGCGGACAAGGACAAAGCAGTACGGCCAAGAACATTCGTGTGGCAGCTGTTAAGGATTATGAAGGAATTGCAATCTACTAAACTATGCCATTATACTATAATAACATATTATGCGTGAGCAGCCGTGAGATGACGGACGGGATTGTGACCTACGCGAATCTGAACAAGATGATAACGCGTAAGAAGGTGGATGTGGTGAAGCGCGGCGGCGGCGAAGACAACCCATCGCTGATCAGGTGGGACAATATGCCCGAGAGACTGAAGGATGCCTACATGGAGAAGTACGGCAACCCGAAATCGACGGAGAAATACTCTGCTTTTACATCACTGATAGAACCTGACTATGAAGCCGAGCAGTTCTTTGCTGAGTTTCAGTTTGATGATGGCAGCCATCTGACGCCTGATGTGCAGATGAAGTATGTGGCCAACGCACGTGTGCTGAATGCGGCTGTGAAGTGCCAGAACTGGCGCAAGCCCTTTATCAAGGCGCTTGGCGGCAACCTTGGCGTGAACGCCTACATAAGTTGTGCGGTTAACGCCATCAGGAACGATGTGAGGTATGCGCACACGCTGCCAGAGAGCGAGCGCAGACTGGCCAGCAAGGTGGCCGAGTACCGCAAAAACGGCTATGCCGCAGTGGTAACCGGCTACCATAAGAACCATAATGCCGCCAAGGTGGCCTGCAACGAGCAGGAAGCCACATTGAGGATGCTGCTGGGCAACTACCGCAATCTGGACAACGAACAAATAAAGGATCTTTATAATACAATGGCCGCCAAGTTGGGCTGGAAGACCATCAGCTCTTCGACGGTGGCACTGAAACGCGAGAAGTGGAACCTGTTCACTTTCGGTTTGAATGCCGGTGAAACGGCGTTTAACAACGCCAAGCAGATGCTGGTTAAGCGCAGCGCTCCCAGTGCGGGCATGATGTACTGGACCGCCGACGGTTGGGATGTGGAGCTTCTGTATCAGAAGACTACGATCGACCGCAACGGTCACAGTGTGACGACCTACCACAACCGGTTGACAGTGGTGGTGGTTTTGGATCCGAGCGTGAAGTACCCGATAGGCTATGCCATCGGCGACCATGAGACAGCCGCGCTGATCCGCGAGGCCTTCCGCAATGCGATGAGGCACACGGAGGAATTGTTCGGCAGGATGTACCGCCCTGCGCAGATCCAGACCGACCACTATGGCAGAGGCAACCTGCTTTCGTTCTACGAAGCCGCCAGCGCAAGACACTACACGCCCGCCCGCGTGAAGAATGCCAAGGCAAAGGTGATAGAGCCCTACTTCAAGTATCTGAACCACGAATACTGCCAGCTGGAGATGTCAAACTGGGCCGGATACGGCGTGAAGAGCAAGAGCCAGCCCAATCCGGACTATCTTGACAAGATAAAAAAGGACTTTCCTGATGAGGCAGGCTGCCGCAAGCAGATAGAATATATCATTGCCTGCGAGCGCAGAGCCAAATTGCAGGACTATATGACGGCGTTCAACGCCCTTCCCGAGGCGGAACGCTACGAACTCACCGAGGCCGACTACCTATATTACCTTGGCGAGAGCACGGCACGCACCATCAAGATGCAGCCGATGGGCATCTGCCCCACGATTTCGGGAACCCAATACTACTTTGATTGCTTCGACACGAAGTTCAGACAGTACAACTACCTGGACTGGACGGTGAAATACGACCCTGCCCGGATGGAGCGTGTGCTGGTGACAGGCGACGATGACAAGGTGCGCTTTGTTTGCGAGCAGAAGTACGAACAGCCGATGGCACTGGCCGACCGCCAGGAGGGCGACAGCGAACAGCTGACGCGCGTGCGCCAATACAACCGCGAGCTGAAGGAGATGGTGATGGAGCGCAATGAGGAAGACTATAACCGTGTGCGCTCGCTGATGGATGAGGTTGGCAAGGATGAAATCATGCTGACCAAGGTGCTGCTGACCGACAGCCAGGGACGCCACAAGGACCGCCGCAACCAGGCGCGACTCACAGGAAGTGCGCGCAAGGCACTTGCCGTCGCTATGGAGAAAGAGGCCGTCAACGCAGAGATTGAATACAAACGTGAGAGTGAAGACTATCTGAACCGCCGCGTGAATTTTGAGGAATTTATCAACTAAAACCATATACATCATGAAATTAGAACAGAAACAACAGATTGTGGAGGCCGCACGCACCTACGCGGCTGACCATGGACTGAGCCAGAACGACCTGGCACGCAAATCGGGCATCAGCGCAAAGTACATCAGCGACATGTTCAACGGCAAGACCTTCACGGTGGCCAACGCCGCCACGGGCAAGACGGTGGAGATTGCTGACAAGTACTATGAGAAGCTGGCCGACTATGTTGGTCTCACTTTGAAAAAGGAGTACTGGCAGACGGTGGTAACACCACAGATGCAGCGCATATTGGTGAGCCTGCAGGTGGCCAAGGAGAATGGCGAGACTAACATCATCATTGGAGAGACCGGCAGCGGAAAGAGCTATGTGTGCGACCTGTTCAGACGCAAATATCCGGCTGACACCTACATCGTGACTATGAGCCAGACCGATAACATCGGCGACATCATCGAGAAGATCATCACGGCGCTGAAGATCAATGTGAGCGCGAAGACCCGCAGCGGCAAGATCAGCGAGATTATCCGTTATTTGGCCGACCGCCGCGCAGATGGCCAACAACCGCAGATTATATTCGACGAGAGCGAGTACATGAAGCAGCCGGCACTGTGCGCCATGAAGAGTTTGTATGACAATCTGAACAGCGTATGCTCCATCATTCTGGTTGGCACAGACCAGCTGATGAGACATCTGGAGCAGATGAAGCGCAAGAACAAGGACGGCATTCCGCAGTTCTACCGCAGGGTGAAGTTCGGTGTGCGCCGATTGGAGCCTATCGACAGGCGTTTTCCCGGCTTCTTGGACGACATCACCGACAGGGAGATTGTACGCTTCCTGACCGAGAACTGCGACAACTACGGCGAACTGCACGATGTGCTGGTACCCGCCAAGCGCGAAGCAGACATCACCTGTGAGCCGTTGACCGTGGATTTCATCAAGACAGTTCTGAACCTTAGATAACCGGCAGTTATGAGAAGGGCATTAACCATACAGAACATTATCGACAAGAAGTACGACAAGCTGGAACTGTCGGGTGCCTGGGCTGAGGCTTTCGGGCAGATGGAGAGCAGCGGCGTGTGGTTTGTGTGGGGACGGAGCGGCAACGGCAAGACACGGTTCGTGATGCAGTTGTGCAAGGAGTTGACCAAGCACGGCAAAGGACTGTATGTTTCGTTGGAGGAAGGCAGCGGCCTGACCTTTGCGAACGCCTTGCGGCAGACCGGCATGATGGAGGTTGGACGGCGTATGCTGGTGACAGAGCCGGAGTACGGCGATGCCGACGGCCTGATTGCCGACCTGACAGCCAGGATGAGACGGCAGCGCAGCCCCAAATTCATTGTGATAGACAGTTTCCAATACACAGGGCTCTCGTTCAGGCAGTACATGCAGCTGAAGCATGCGCTGAGAAACAAGCTTCTGATATTCACCAGCCAGGCAGACGGCAACCAGCCAGTGGGCCGCACCGCCAAGAGCGTGATGTTCGACGCTGACGAGAAAATCTGGGTGGAAGGTCACATTGCGTTCAGCAAGGGCCGGTACATCGGTGCCAACGGCGGCAGCTATGTGGTGTGGAAAGAGGGAGCCGAGAGGTATTGGGGTGACAAGTAACAAGTAACAATTCACAATGCACAATTCACGATTATGATAAACAGCAAGCAATTAAGACTGGTGCACACTATAATGAACAGGCTTTGCAGCGACCGCGAAGTGAGGCTGGAGCTGCTGAGCGATCTGTGCCAGCGCCCCATCACGACAACCAAGGAGCTGACCGATGAGGAGGTGCATCTGGTAGTGGATACTTTCGGCGGCGATGTGTTCAAGGTGTATCGCAACCATTGCCGGGTGTTGCGCTCAACCATCTATCATCTGAGTATGAAGATTGACTTCCTTAACCTGAATTACCAGGACACTGACACCGAAACCAAGATGATAAACATGGGCAAGATTGACAACTGGCTGCTGACACATGGCGTGGTGAAAAAGAAGGTGTGGGATATGACGGAGAAGGAACTCGGCCAGGTTGTTGGACAGATGAAGGCAATAGTGAACAAAACATTGAAAGCCGAATGAGATTCCGCCATGCGGCGGAATGTAGAAATAACATTAACCTTAAAACCAATAAATTATGTACAAGAGTGACTTATCAAAGAATTTGGAGCTTCAGCGAAAATTGAACAAGGCTGAAGAGAAACTGGACCGTTCGCATACGCGGATCATGATTATGGGCTTTGTGCTCATCACCCTCGCCGTGATGTCGGTGATGTCGATGGTGGCCCTTAACAGGTCGTATGACAGCATTGACCGCATGCATAAGGAGAATGCGGCCGTCTATTACAAGTGCGACAGTCTGCAGTGGGAACTGATGAAAGCTGACTATGAGGCTGCGGAAGAGTAGATGAGATTCCGCCAGACGGCGGAATGGAGACAAATAACCTTTAAACAACAAGATTATGGCAAAGACAAGAGAAAAGAAGACCGTTTACACGGGAGTGACATCTGAACAGATGGAACAGGCGTTCGCCGAGTATGCGAAGGCCGATGCAAGAATGCAAAAGATTAACGCCACGATGGATGTGGAGATGACGCGCATCCGCGAGAAGTACCACGACGAGCTGGTAAAACTTGAAGAGGTGAAAGACACCAACTTCGATGTGCTGCAAGCCTACGCCATGGAGAACAAGGACGAGCTGTTTGCAAAGAAGAAGTCGCTGGAGACGGTGCACGGCACCATCGGATTCCGCACGGGCACGCCGAAGCTGAAGACACGCAAGGGCTTCACCTGGGCAGCCGTGACCAACCTGCTGTCGGAGTTCTTCCCGTCATACACGCGCACGACCATTGAGCCGGCCAAGGACAAGATTCTGGCCGACCGCGACGATGAGGATGCAGCCGAAATGATGGCGAGAGTTGGCATAGTGGTGGTACAGGACGAGACGTTCTATGTAGAACCGAAAAAGGAAGAATAGTGAAAAAGGTTATGCTTCCTTAAAAAGCAGCGTTCTTTGATAGCCGGCGATATGAATGTTCGAGTGTGTGTGTTGGCTACGTTCCTGTTTTGCAAAAGTCAACATATACATTAACCCAAATAAGACACCATGTAAAGGCATGGGGAGGTGAGAACCCTCTGTAGTATGGATTATCCAAACGAGAAAATGGGAAATTTGGTCTGAAATCGCCGGCACAGCCATCCGATAGGCTCTTAAACGGATAGAGAGAGAAATAATGCGGCTTTGCCGATGCTGGCGCGTTCACGCATCGGAGTCAGAGAAACACTACACACGGCCACGGAGACAATACCCTGCAGGCCGCGTTCGACAAAAGTCTGCCAGACGTGCCGCAAAAAAGCCTCGGACATTAGCGGGTTCGACTCCCGCCGGATGGGCAAAACAAACAAGACTATGAAAGTATATATCGCTGGCAAAGTATCAGGGCTTCCCACAGGGGAGGTTTTTACGAAGTTCGGACAGGCCGAGTTCTGGCTGAAGCAACAGGGGCATGAGGTGGTGAACCCCATCAGGCTGTGTTCGGCAAGCTGGGATTGGGGCAAGTGCATGAGGGTGTGCCTGCAAGAGCTGCTGAAGTGCGACACACTGTGCCTGTTGAGCGACTGGACGGACAGCCCTGGTGCACACATCGAATACTATGTGGCCAGCGTGCTGAAGATGAGGGTGATGTATTACAGAGTGAAACAAAACAACTAATACCTAATAATTATGAGCAGATTCAAGTTGAAATTGACCGATGACGAGCTGCGGGTAGTTGGTTCGAGCTGCCTGTATGCTGTCAGGAGAAACGGCAAGGTGGGTCACATTGCTACGCTTGCCCTTTTGGAGACCTGTGAACGCCTGTGGGGCCGTATGAGGAACATGTACCGTCCCGACCGGGAGAGCTACACGATACGGTTGAGTGCTGAAGAGGTGCAAGCACTCACACAGGAGGTGCTGCCTCACATCGCATCATACGACGAGCCATTTATCCGAGCCATAGGCACCACCATACAAGAAGAGCTGGTGCGACAGATGGACCGTGAACTTAACATTTACAATTCGATGCGCTATGGAGCTTAGTGAGCTGCGGTTGTTATACTGCGTGATGGTTGATTACTACGGCATGAATTTCCGCTCGAAGAGCCGCAAGAGACCTGTAGCCGACTGCAAGTCGATGTTTGCCTACATTGCCAGAAAACGTGGTGCAATGTTAATGGATATAGCGCAGTATATGGGCTGGATGGACCATTCGACGGCCATATTTGCCGTAAGGAAGATGGAGAATTTAATGTCCATTTATCCTGAGTTTAAAAAGCAGTACAACGACATTGTGGATGAATACGAGTTCAGACAGGCGGTAGGCATATTCGCCGAGTGCTAAACCAAGTAAGTTATTCACATTTTGACCGTAACGCCCGCAAAACAGCGGGCGTTTTTATATTTTTGCGGGACCTGAGTTATGCACGCAAATATCCAAAAGAAAGCTATGTTAGTGAAGCGGATGGTGGATGAGTTCTACCAGCCGCAGAGTCATGTTGGGTGTATGAGAGACATATACCGTCATAAGGTGGTGAAGGTTTATCCGATGAGCGAGGTGACCTTTTACCGCTACATGCGCTATGCCGTAGCCGTTGACGGCTACATCGGTAACGGGAGCAATCGTACGGAACGAGAACGTCGCATGCCCGGTTGTAATAAGGTGGCCGAGAATCAGCTTTCGCTGTTTTGACCGTTTTCTTCGTCTGAAGTTTCATCAGTGCCTTCGTCTGTTTCTTCAGTCGTATCAGCAATGATTTCCTTATGTTCGTAGAGCGAAGCCTGTACCGTGGTTTTGCCAGATTCGATGAGCGGTACCGTGAATGAGGTGCGGTAGGTCATGGCATACACCTCGTAGTTGTCGTTGATGAAGACTTTGCGGAGGTTGGTGCGCATGAGAGGCGAGAACTTGCCTTCGCTGGTGAAGTGCTGCAGCTGCTGGTGGATTTCGTCAAGCAGGTCGATGGTGGCATAGGCGTTTGCTCGCTTGGCAGCCGCTACGGCAGCTGATGAGCGCTGCAGGTTGATGTTGGCCACCGTGACAGTTATGTCGGCATCGGCACGCTGGGCACCGCGTCCCATCTGGGCGTAGTTGACCTGTTCGACATCGAGAAGTACAGCCGGCCATTGCACCGGTGGCTGTTCGTACTGGAGTTGTCCCCAGTCTTTGTCGATGTAGTTGATGGTGTTGATTGTAGCGAGCTTGTTTTGGATTGAAAGAAAGATGGATTTCATAAAGGTTACTTTTTGGTGATATTGCTAAGGTATTGGTTGATGTTGTCGGTTATGATGGTTTCGATAGAGCGGCGTACTTCGGGGCTGTCGCCGATGTACTGGCGGCGTGGAATGTGGATTTTGGAGCCGATTTTTTTGAGGGCGAGGTATTTGTACTGTTCCTGTCCTGTTTTCTTGAACATGGCCCAGAAGTATTTGCGCATCTGGGCTGTGACGGTGATGTCGCCGCCTTCGTTGTGGATTGCGGAGTAGGGTTCGGAGGATGTGAATGTGATGGCATTGCCAGAGATGGTGGCGCGGATGGAGCGGCGAAGCTTGCCGGTCTTGATGAGATGTGATGCGCTGCCGTCGCGTTTGGGTGGCCAGGGTTTGGAGAAGAAGCCGCCACGGGAGAAGTTGCGGTCGAACTCGTCAAGGAGTTCGACTTTGGCATCGCGGAGGATCTTTTGAATGAGCTGGTTCATGGGATTACGGGGTTACGGGATGTCGGGATGACGATTTTTTTTTGATTTTTTTCACATTTGTGTTGATTGTATAATTTTTTTGTATATTTGCAGCATCTTCTTCGGAAGATCGTCGGGACGCGTTATCCTTGTAGAGGGATGCCAAAACGATGCACCTTCTAAGTAGCATCCAATCGGATGCTACTTTCTTTTGTTATAGTGTGAAATAAAAGAAGCAACATAATCTTTACTTCCTACAAAATCCCTTCTAATAGTTATTATTCGTTTCCCTTTAAGAATCAACACTTCAATGGCTTTATTATTAGCATTGAAATAATCCTTAATTTCACCAGCAAGCGTTCTCGGATTATAGTCAGTACACATATTCAACACCACACGGCGTGTTTGTCCAATAGATTCTGTAAGACGATTGCTTACGGAGTGTTGACCTGATATGGTTTTCAAATCATAATCCTTAAAAATCCCTTTTCTAACCACAATATAGTCGGCTGTCCTATCAGAACCAGGATTGGGAAGTAAATACACTTTTGTATGAGGATTATTCGTTAACTTTTGGGCTCCATCAAGTAAATTCTTTAAATCATCACCCTTTGCTTGACCTGTCCAAAATACATTTTTCAGATCAGGATGTGGTTTGAATACTTTCATTTCCGTAATGGATTGGAGTTGTTGATTGTACTCCTTACCTTTCAGTTTGTGCAATTTAGATAATTCAGCAGCAATGTCATTCTTATTGCTGCGCATTCCACACAATACACATTTTGGATTGCTATTGTCAGGAACTGATAGGTTTCTGGTACAATGAGCACAGTCAGTCTTTTCAATACCTTTATAGTATGGGTGCTTGGGTGGAAATACCTTTTCCTGTTTGCCGGGGTTGAAGCGGAAGATTTGCTGTTTGGGTTTGGATGTGCAGGCCTCGCCGCGGGCCATGGCTTCTTTGGGGTCGCTTTGGGGGTACTTGCCACGGCGCACCTGTACGGTGGTGCAGCGGCAGTTCCAGCCGTTGGGCGGCAGGTAGTGGTTCCAGAAGGGGTCGGAAGGCGGCAGTGTGGTTCCATCGAGAGCGGCGTGCTCTTCACGCACACGGTCGTCACCAGCTGTGCGGTATTGGAGGTCGTAGTCGTCGCCATCGCGCTCCCACTCTTTCCACTTGACAGCCATCTGGGTGCTCTGCACGGCAAAGTTGTATTCGGCTTGCAGGTAGTTGCGGTTGTAGGTGTTGTCTATCTTCTGAACATCCTGCATGAACTGATTAAAGGGCTTGAAACCGCCATCTTCGCCTTTGAGCAGCTGCGATGCCTGAAGCAGTTCGTGGTGGGTTTTGAAGCCGGAGAAGTAGAAGGTGTTTTCTTCGAGGGCTGTTGTGAGGTCTTGTGGAATTTGATGCGACACGCCCAAGGTGTGCAGCGGCTCGGATAGGACTTCGCTTGTGGCCTTGAGAAGCTCGGCAACAGGTGTGTCGGCCAGCATCTCGGGCTTGTATTCGCGGTGACGGTGGATGTAGGCAACAGCCTTTTTAAACGCCTGGGAAACGCGGTTGAAAAGTGGGTTGTTTGAGTGAGGTTCCGCCGCAAAGCGACGGAATGGAATGTCGTAGAGGCGGTGCAGTGCCAGATGGAAATCGCGGTAGCCGGGCGACGGGTGGCCGCCCTTTACACGAAAAAACGGTCGGATGCAGAGAGGCCTGATTCGAGCGAGAGCTGCTTGTCCTTGACGGGGATGCCGAATTTCTCGGCCAGCCAGTCGTTGTCAACATCCTTGTAGGGCAGGATGTCCTTTACGAGTTGCCAGGTGCGGTCGGGATCCTCGACGGCGGAGAAACGGAAGCGGCATTTGTGTTCGGGCATCCAGCCGATGGCAGAGAATGCCGGAAGCACAGTGGTGTTCATGTAGGTTTCGACCATCCGCTTGTCGCTCTCGATGAGGCGGTCGAGCATACCAATGGAGCTTTGCTCTTTGGAGTAGTTGCCATTTTCGGTGTCCTGTCCGATGATGGCACCGCTGATGAGCATGGAGACCTCGTTGTTGCAGAGGCGAATGAGATTTGAGTACACATCGCCATTGGTGCTCACGCCCTGGGCAAACTGGAACTCTTCGGTGGTGTCGATGACAAAGGCGGCAGCAGCACCCATGTTGGTGAGCATCTCTTCAGCGCGGGCGAGCATGGCTTCGTCCTGCGTGTTAGTCTTGACATAGCGCGGAGGTATGCCGAAGATTTCGCAGAGCTCGGACCAGCAGCTTTGCGCGAACTTCTTAAACAGGATGTGCGGTACAGTCTTGTTGATGATACCGAGCGTGTCGGAATTGAACTCGAGAATCCATTTGCCATATTCGGAAGCTTCGCGATATTCGATGTATGCGGGTTGGTATGCATCAGGATAGAAACGACCGTGCACTGGGTCGATGTTCTGACGTGGAATGAGGTCGAGCTTGTCGGATCCAGAGAGTTCAACCAGGGAAGAACCATACATTTCGCTGTCGAGAATGGCTTTGAAAAGGTCGAGAATGACCGGGATGGAACGAAGCTGCGCTGTGAGTTCGTCGTTGACGGTTCCATTGTCATCAACCAGCTCGAAGGGCGTTGAAATAGTTCGTTCGTGACGGTTGTTGATTTGGGAGGTGAGCAGAGCATCGTCGGCCACCTCTGTAAAAATGTCCTGTAAGAGGTAGAACTTGGGGTCGCCGGCTAATTGTGCCAGGCGGAGTGCCGCACGCCACTCGGCGATATCTTTGCGGGTTTGCGAGATGGATTTCTTGACCACTCGCTGTGCCATTGTTGGGGATTTGGCTTTCATAATGTACAATTTATAATTTACAATTTATAATTGGAAGACGTGCTATGGTGCGTCTCTACAGACTATTCGTGGTGGAATTTGGGCCGGGAGACCATGCGGAACGGTTTTGAGGGCGTTGAACTGTCGTCATCACCGGATGGTGTTGGCGAAGGCAGGTCGGAGAGAACGATGCGGTTCTGGGCGTATTCGCCGAGTCCGGCAATCTTCTCCAATGTTTTGATGGTGCTTTCGTAGCGTTCGCGCACATGGTTGTCGAGCACATCGACATTGGCGAGCTCGCAGATGTTATAGGCGGCGATTCTCATGCAGAGGCGCATGACAAAGGAGTCGCGATTGGTGCCTGTGGCCGAAAAGATGACATCGGTGTCGTAGAGTTTCCAGGCGGCGTATTCCTGTTTTGAGAGTCCTGCCGTTTCGCGCCTTGCGTTGGCTGCATCAAAATAGGAACGTACTTCGGTAATGGCGGCGGCAATGCCATCTTCGAGAATAGCATCGTTGTTTTCTGCTATCTGGTTGAGCTGGTACTCATAGAGTACGGATTTGAGGTCGGTTTTTGTGATGAACATTTTTGTATGGTTAAAAGTTAAAAATTAAAAGTTAAAAGTTGGGGGTTCCGCCGCGGGGCGGCGGAATGGAGTTAGAAGTGTCGTGAGGTGCGTGGTATGATGGTGTAGCGAGCATTGGATGCCCGAGAGCGTTGTGAGAGCATCCAGATGGCGGATTCGAGTGCATCGGGTGCGTCATCGTGGGAGCGACTGCCACGCTCGAAGAGCAGCAGCTGTTCCTCCAAGGTCTTCATGCCAGGTGAATCCTTCTCCTTTTCGTTGAAGATGACCAGGCCACGCTCAAAGAGGGGCTGCATGGCCTCGATACGGGCAAACTTGTCGGGCTTTTTGCGGTTGTCGCCGCGGATGGGGACATGGTGTCCGAGGGTGTTGCCGATTTTGGTGAACTCGTCGAGCATGAGGTCCTGCATGAAGTTGGATTCCATGTAGTACATCACCGGCACACGTCCGG
The DNA here is from genome assembly GCA_002310075.1 of Bacteroidales bacterium UBA1204. Next base: position 29,617 of record DBXU01000052.1, read on the forward strand.
CGACGTAGTTCATTATGTCGTAGTGCCAGGCAATCATGTTGCTGACGGAGGTCTGTTCGGCATAAGCCTTGAGCAGATGGAAGTGTCCGTCGGGCGTTTTGCCTACGAGCATGGTGGCCTTGTAGTCGGCGTTGTTGGAGTTTTTGAACGAAGGGTCGGTGTAGCAGATAAGCTGGCGATACTCTTTGAGGGGTAGCATTTTTCCGTAGTGGATATCCTTTGCACGGAATACGGCACCTTCGGTGAGGGGATTGTTCATGTATTCCTTCTGGAAGTTGCGTTCGCCCATCATGTCGCGCATTTCACGAATCTCGGCAAGGGTGTAGTTCTCTTTCCATGATGGTTGTCCTTTGCGATCGAGAATGTTGACGATGGTGTGGTAAACGCCGGGGCGTTCGGCCAACAGGGTGAGGATGGATGTTTTGGCAATGCGGTTGCCGACCAGGATGAAGCGGCCACGTCCTGCTTCCATGGTGCCGAAGAGAGCCGAGAGTACCCATTCGGTTGCTTTGCGCACGCGCTGATCGTTGCGGACCATCTCATCATCGTCGATATCGTCGATGACAATGTAGTCGGGCCGATAGCCGTGATTCTTGAGACCACGGGGCGACTGTCCACGACCCACAGCTGTGAAGTAGCAGCCGTCGATGGTGGTGAACTCACCTTCGGCCCAGTTGCCGGCTTTGATTTGTGAGCCAAAGTCGCGGATGTAGAGTTCGTTGAAGGCGAGTTCCTGCTGAAGGTCGGCCAAGAGGCGCGTGGCGGAATCCTCGCTTTTGCCAACGAGCACCATGGTGTTGAACTGTCGTTCGTTTTGGATTTTGAGCCAGAGTGGAATGAACACACCCATGTGGGTTGACTTGGCATGGCCACGTGCCCACTCGAATACGGCGCGGGCGTTGCGGTTGCGGAGGATATATGCGGCAGCGTCAAGCTGGAACCTGCCGCATTCGGTTCGTGCTATATGCGGGAAGTAGGTGCGAACAAAGAATGCGTAGTCGCGTTTTGCTCTCTCGATGCGCAGGTGCTGCGCCTCCTTTGATTCGGAGACTGTGTAAGAGCGTTTTTGCAATCGTTCGTTATTCCGACACCACTCCTTGTAAAGTTCGGTTTTTGTGATATCCATGATTGAATTTTTTGGCAAAATAACAGCGACTTACAAATAATTAAAAATATATAGGTCAGCATGATAAATATATTTGCGGGGGTGGTGAAACGGTTGTTTTTTTGCAGCGTGATTCAACAGAAAAACAGCTAATGGCGACAAAAAAAGAACTGGAACAGAAGAAGGAACTGGCCCGCCTGTACTATATGCAGGGCGAGAGTCAGAAAGTAATAGCAGACAAGGTTGGCGTGAGTGTAGTGACGCTGAGCAAATGGGTGGACACAGGCGGCTGGAAGGAGAAGAAAGCCGGTATGAATGTGACACGCCCAGAGATTGTGAACAAGAACCTGGTGCTGATCAGCAGACTGCTTGACCGGCTGAATGCCGAAGATATCGACCTGAAGGACATCGGCAAGATAGTTGACCAGGTGAGCAAGCTTGCCGCCGCTATCGAGAGGATAGACAAGAAGGCCAATGTAATAGATGCCATTGAGGTATTCACGGCACTGAACCGCTGGCTGGAAGCCCGCATGGAGTGGGACAAACAGGTTACGCCTGAACTGCTGGCACAAATAAGCCACTACCAGGATCTGTACATAAGCGAACAACTGAAGAAGAGTTAAAGATTCCGCTGCGCTATGCTTGCGGAAAGGCATTAAAAGTTAAGAGTTATGAAGAAGACAACCTTTGTATTGTGTGACGGGAGCCGTGTGAACAGTTACGGTTTCAGAACGGATTTGGCAGGTATGGATATGGAAAGATTCAAGGCCAACCCGGTGATGCTATATGCCCATGACAGTTTTGATGTGATAGGCAAGTGGGAGAATCTGAGAATTGAGGACGGCAAACTGCTGGCCGACGCTGTATTCGATACCGAAGACGAGACCGGTAAGAAGGTTGCCGGCAAGGTGGAACGCGGATTCCTTAAAGGTTGCAGCATGGGACTGCGCATTCTGGAACTGGGCGACTTTGACGGTATAGCCGTGGCTTCGCGCAGCGAACTGGTAGAGGCTTCCGTATGCCCTATACCGAGCGATGCCGGTGCCATCCGCCTGTATGATGAGAATCATAAAGAGCTGACCTTTGACGAGGTTAAGCTTCAATTTAATAACCAATTAAAACCTATTGAAATGGACAAAAAAGAAGAAGAAAAAAGCACTGTTGAGCAGCAACTGGCCGCCAAGGATCAGGAGATCGCACAACTGAAGGCCGAGATTGCCCAAAACAAGAAGGACTCTGTGGATGCCTATCTGAAAGCAGCCATCGCCCAGGGCAAGATTGCCGAGAACGAGAAAGCCGATTACGAGAAATTGGCCGAAAATGATTTTGAAACCGTGAAGAAGCTCATTGATGCAAAGAGCCCCAAGGCCACCACGAGCCTGAAAGATTTGGCCGCCAAGAGCACTACGAAGTCGGAAAGAGAAGACTGGACCTATCTGGACTGGATGAAGAGAGACAGCGAAGGTCTGAAGAGACTGAAAGTTGAGAATCCGGCAGAGTTTGAAAGACTTCAGAAAACTTTGTAAGAAACCAGGCGATAATCATCGCCAAAACCAATCACAAATTATTAACCCAAAAACAAAAGAACTATGTTAAAACAAATTTTTGCCAGCATCATTCTGGCCCTGTTCTACCCCGACGGCAGCTGGTTGAACGAATTGACGAGCATGGACCACATGGTAGAGTACAACAAGATTAACCTTTCGCAGGTGGGTGCCGACCCCGAAGTTGTAAAAGACAACAACACCTGGCCTTTGACCCCCACTGTAAGAACCGACAGCGGTGTTGAAATCCCCTTGGCCACTTTTGACACCGTGCCCACGCACGTGACGAATGTGGAAGAGCTGGAGACCTCGTATGACAAATGCCAAAGCGTTGTGGCCCAACACGCCGCCGCATTGCGCACCAAAGCCATGTTGAGTGCAGCCTATAACATTGCCCCTGCCGGCGACACCACCGCAACCCCCGTGAAAACCACCAGCGGCAGCAACCGCGGTGACGGCAACAAGGCGCTGACCTACAAAGACGTGCTGAAACTGAGAACCGCCTTCAACAAGGCCAACTATCCCATGGAAGGCAGAGTGATTGTGCTTTGCCCCGAACATGAAGAGGATCTTTTAGCCGAAGACGTTGACAGATACAACCGTATGATGACGACCGGTACTTTGGCTGGTTTCAAGGTGTATGTAACCAACCATGGTGTACAGTATAACACCAGCGGCGTTAAGCAAGCCTACGGCACCACCAATGCACAGCCCTGCTCCATCGCATTCTGCAAATCGGAAGTGATGCGCGCCATGGGTACCATTGACGGTGAGCCCGAGAAACGCTGGGCCGACTACAGAGGCTGGTTGCTTGGCTTCCAGATGAGATTTGTGGCCATGCCCTTCCGCAGCAAAGGTATTGCAGCCGTTTACAGCGCACAAGCGTAACGAGTTAAAAGTTGAAAATTGATTAACCATGTGTTTGTTCAGGAAGCGTAAGCAACAGGAAAAACTGACACGCCAGCAGCGCAGGAAACTACAGCGCGATGTTGTGAAGCTGGAGAGAAAAGTGCGCCGCAAGGCGGAACACACATTGAGCGACAGCCGCATCCCTGAGTGGATACGCAATATAAAGCGTGAACAGCTTGAACGCAGCGGCTTCCTGAACAGCACCCAAAAACAGAAATAACATGTACAACAATCATTCAAACGGAGCCAGCTACGGCTTTAAGGCTCCCAGCATTGCCGCAGATGCCGGCCAACGCAAAGAAGTCATTTTCCCGACTTTCGAGAAACTGACCCCAACCTTGTCATCGAACGCAGCCACTGTGGATGTGGTAAGAACCACAACCTTGGTTGACCTGGGCAGCACCGCTTTGGCTGCAGCAGCCACTTTGACTGCCAAAGCTGACACAAATCTTCCCGCAGGTGCACGTCTGATGGTACAATGGGCTAACGGTGGCACCAAGTATGATGTGACGCTGAAGCTGAACTCTACCACGACCTGCGCAACTTTGACCGGTGTGGCCAGCACCACCGTATGCTACGAGCTCGTGTGGACCGGCACAACCTGGATGTTGCTTAGATAGTTAAACCTTACCGAGTAGTACACAGATATGGCAACACCGAGAGGCCTTCGCAACAACAACCCCCTGAACATTCGCCGTAACCCGGACCACTTCTTAGGTGAGGTGGTGCCGGGAACGGATCCGTTGTTCAAGCAGTTTGAAAGCGCGGCCTACGGCTACCGTGCAGCCTTTGTGATACTGTACACCTATCTGTGTCGTGGACTGGACACGATTGAAAAAATCGTTAGGACGTGGGCACCACCCACCGAGAATAATACGGAGAGCTACATAGCTCACGTAGCGCAACGCAGTGGCGTGGGACGGACGAAGGTGCTGACGACCGAAACCGGCGGCGACTATCGCAAGATAGTGGCCGCCATGAGCCACTGCGAGAACGGAGTTCCGGCAGCGATGGCGGATGTGGAAGCAGGCTTCCGGCTGCAAACGAAAATCAGAAACTAAACCATGGAGAAGTTCGCATTAGTATCGGTAATTTTGAACCTCCTGCTTACGGGCAGCAACATCGTGACATTGGTAACTTTGCGCAGCCAGCGTGCGAAGGCAGCCGAGGAGGCTCGTAGTCTTGCCATTGACAATGACAAGAAGGTGAGCGAGATGGTGAAAGAGTATTTCGTGGAGCCTCTGAAGAAGGACATGGCGCAGCTGCGCAAACAACTGTCGCGACTGACGAGAGCCATTGAGAAGATTCCATCGTGCCCTCATTCTGCCGATTGCCCTGTCAAGGACGAGTTGGACAAAACCAAAACCGACGAATAATGAAAAAATGGACATGGATTTTGATGGCTGTAATGGCGGTGATAACCTCACTGGCCATCACCATAGCATCGCTCGAGGGTTCCCACCGACGGTCACTTGCCAAGCAGGTGAAAGAGCAGTCGGTGGTTATAGACAGCCTTCTGAAGCGCAAACCGACCATGATGGATGTGAAGCTGTATGTGACCGACAAGAGCGTGAACAAAATCTACGGTCGTTACAACAAGGGCTATATCGCCATGCCGCAGGAACGGCGTTACATCCTCGAAGTCGATAGCATGAATATGCGAATAAAGAATTAAGAATTATGGCTAAGAAANNTGAAGCTGTATGTGACCGACAAGAGCCGCAACAACATCTACGGACGCTATAACAAAGGAACCATCACCATACCGACCATCAAAACCTATAAGTTGGAAGTGGATTCGGTAAGAGTTGGAAGATAAAATTTGAAAACTAAAGCTTATGGCAAAGAAACAATCAGAAGAGAAAAACACGTTGCAACAGGCGGAAGAGCCCGTTGTAAAAAACGGCAAGTTCGTGTGCAGTGACGGTCAGGAATATTCTGACGGTTATTTCGCCAGTGAACACCAGAAAATGTTAAACAAACAATTAAACAAATAGTATTATGGGAACAATGAATGACATAGTATTCACAAAAACCAATGGCGGCATGGGCAGAACCGCCGCCAGCGAAGACCCTATCAGCGGACTTATCTTCGGTGGTTTCGGAGCCACTACGCTAACATTCGGAACTGCTGACGGCAATCTGAAGGGTTTTGATGCTATCGGCTCTACTCCGACAGCCTATATTAAGAAGTTCCAATATGTTGAGCAGCTCAAAGAGGCTGGCATTGTATGGACCGAAAACGGCAGCGGTTCTGGCACCCAAGGTGCGCTGACAGACACCGAGAAAGCTAAGAATGCCCTGTATTACCATATTAGCGAATTCTTCCGCATCAATAAGGAAGGAACACTGTATGTGATGATAAAGGCTGGCGCAACGGCAGCCGCAGCGGCCGATGTGACCACCCTGCAAAACTATGCCGACGGCAAGATCCGTCAGTGCGGTGTGTTCAACTCAACCTTGGTAACCGTAGCCAGTCTTCAGACAGTCCTTACGGCCCTTGAAGCAGACCACAAGCCGATGAGTGTTGTAGTAACCTATGATGGCAAGCCGAGTGGTACAGCTATAACATTGTCAACTTTGACAGGAACAAGCCTTGCATCTGCCGGCAAATGCAATGTGAGTGTGCTGATTGGTTGTGACGGAGATGCCACCCTGGCCAGCAACTTGGGCTCATACGCTAATTACGGCTGCATAGGTACATGTATCGGTGCCATCAGTAAAGCTGCAGTGAACGAGTGTATTGCTTGGGTTCAGAAATTCCCATTGGGATTGAAAGCCCCTGCATTGTTCAACGGCCTGTTGATCAAAAACATTGAGACAACTGATCTGAACACTTTGAACGATAACCGCTACATCTTTGTGCGCACCCATGTGGGTGATGCTGACAACTACTTCAATGACAGCCATACCTGCGATGTGGCCACGAGCGACTACGCCTACATTGAGAATGTGCGTACCATTGACAAAGCGTGCCGTGGCGTGAGAACCAACCTGCTGCCCTACCTGAACAGTCCGCTGAAGGTGGATGCCGAGACGGGCAAGCTGGATGCTCCCATGGTAGCATTCTTAGAGACTACTGCCAGCAAGGCACTGGAAAATATGGAGAAGGCAGGCGAGCTGAGCGGCTACAAGGCCGAGATTGACCCCGACCAGAACGTGATTAGCACGAGCCAGGTGGAAGTGATCATCAAGAACGTACCCACCGGCACCATGCGCAAGGTGAATGTGAAGATTGGNNGGGGGCTTCACAAATGCAAAGTCTTTGTTGTAACTATGATGACGCATACGTTACAGTTAAGAGTTAAAAATTAAAAGTTAAAATTTGAGAGTTATGAACGGATTAAGACATGCCCCCATGATTAACGGAGTGGTTCACAGTTGGGCCAATCTATCAGTAGCCATTGCCGGTATCCCCGTGACTGGTATCAACAAGATAAACTACAAAGACGACCAAACGGTAGATAATATCTACGGTGCCGGCCAGAAACCTATTGGACGCGGTTACGGAAAGATAGAATACAGTGCAACCATCGGTTTGGAACGTAGCGAAGTGGAAGCCATCAGAGCTGCATCTCTGACAGGACGCTTGCAGGACATCGCACCATTTGACATTATTGTTCAGTTCCTTCCCGTGAACGGTCAGAAGATAGTGACCCATCGTATTCTGAACGCCCAGTTCAAGAGCGACGGCGTTGAAGTGAACGAAGGCGACACCAGCAACTACCAAGACTTTGAGCTTGTGGTTGGCGAAATCCAATTCAATTAAAAGTCAGGGGCGAGTGATTGTTCGCCCCTGCTTAAATCCTTAAAACAGCACCTATGGAAAAAACATTAACCGGCCAGGCGACCGAAGAGAAAATCGCCCAATGGAAAGCCCTGTATAGGGATATTTACGAGATTGAAGTTGATGGTAGTGTGTGCTACCTGAAGAAACCAGACCGCGCTACCATGAAGGCGGTTGCCTCGGTGGGCACCGGTGATCCCATCCGCGCCAACGAAATACTTTTGGAAAACTGCTGGCTGGGTGGTGACGATAACATCAAGACCGACGACGACAAATTCTTTGGTGTATCATCTCAGTTGGCGAACCTGATAGAGATAAAGCAGGCCGAACTAAAAAAACTATAGAGGCGGCTAAAGGAGCGGTAGCCCGAAACGGATATGTGCAGATAGACTATCAGCTGAGATACCACTTTCACATAGAACCTGACACACTGAGTGATGAAGAGTGGGCAACTGCGATAGCCGCCTTGGAAAAGATAAGGAAGGAAGAGGCTGGAGGAAAGTAATAGTAAGCATCTCATAACAACGGAATACAATCAGCGTAATGGCCAACAATACCGTAACATATACCATCAATGCCAATGGCAATGCGGTTGGGACAGTAACAGGTCTCAATACGCAATTCGACCAGCTGAACCAAACTGCAAGCAGGACCGAATCGTTGTTTGAAAGAATAGGCAAGGTCGCCTTTAATTTCAACAACATTGTCGGTTCGATCAGTAATATCACCAGCAAGATGCGTGAGTTTACCGATGCGAACAAAATGCAGCAGGTGGCCGAGAACCAACTGGCTCAGGTGATGAAGAACACCATGGGTGCATCGCAGGACGAGATAGACAGCATAAAGGAGCTGGCGAGTGCGCAGCAGCAGCTTGGTGTGATAGGCGACGAGGTACAGTTGGCAGGTGCCAAGGAACTTGGAGTGCATTTGAAGAAGGCCGACACGATGAAGAAGCTGATGCCGGTAATGAACGACTACATTGCCAAGAACTACGGACTTGATGCCTCTCAGGAGAGTGCCGCCAACGCAGGTGCACTGTTGGGCAAAGCAATGGATGGCAATGTGATGATGCTGGAACGTGCCGGTATCAAATTCAGCGAGGCGCAGAAGAAAATCATGCAGACAGGCACCGAGGAGCAGCGCGCCGCCACTTTGGCCGAAGTGTTGAACGAGAAGGTTGGTGGTATGAACGAAGCCATGGCCAACACTCCCGAAGGGAAAATGCAACAGGCAGCCAACAGTTTCGGAGATTTGAGAGAGAGGATAGGTGCGGTTTGGACCCGAATACAGACAGCACTGCTACCAGTGTTTGAGAAACTGAAGGGCAAACTGGACAATATTATAGGCTGGGTGGAAGAGCATGAAGACGACATAGCCAATTTTGTGGAAAATGTGGCGCCGAAGATTCTGAGCGTAGCAGTGGCCATAGGAGCCGTAGTGGCTGGGGNNATGGGAGCCGTAGTGGCTGTGATAAAAACAGTGACGGCAGTGACCCGTGCCTGGACGGTGGTGCAAACCGTAATAAACATGCTGATGAACGCCAATCCCATCGGGTTGATTATCGCGGGCATTGTGGTTCTGATTGGTGTGATAGTGTTCCTGTGCGTGAAGATAAAAGGCTGGGGAACGCTGTGGGATGCCGTGTGCACCTTCTGCAAGGAGACCTTCATGGCCTATGTGGACGGTGTGAAGCTGTATTTTGAGACGCTTGTAAGCGGGCTATTGATAGGCCTGGACAAGATAAAGGAGGGCTGGTACAAGTTCAAGCTGGCGGTTGGCTTAGGCGACGAAGCCGAGAATAATGCTGCGCTGAAGCAGATACAGGCTGATATAAAGTACCGAGCCGACAGAATTGCCGCTGCAGCGAACAAGGAAAAGGAGCATCTGGAGAAAGCCAAGCACGCCTTCGACAATGTGAGTCTGACCTGGGACAAAAGCACAACGCTGAAAAGCACCACCGACAAGCTGAAGGCGGAACTTGGGATATCGGGAGAAGTGAACGAAGACAATAGCACCAACAATGTTAACAACAACCTTTCGGATGCATCGACGAGCATATCGAGCGGGGGAAAGAATGTGAAGAACTTCAACATCACCATCAACGACGGNNACGGGGTGCAGAACTACTTCAACAGCAGTGATGACAGCCCTGAAAGCGCCAGCGTCTTTATGCGCAAGCTGAGCGATGCCCTGCAGATGATATTGAACGATGTAAACTATGCGGCCAGCTAAAATAACGAGCCATGACGAAGATACGGATAGTGATTCCTGAAAAGAAAATCCCTTACTATATGGGAGCCAACGCTGCAAGCACAGCCATGCAGACGGGTGGCACTGCCGCCATGGCGGCTGCAAAGACAGCGGTGTATAAGACGGTAATGCTGCCGAAATACACCTTGAATAGCGACGAAGACAAGCTGCGGCTAACTGGAAGACTTACGCCGGAATACGACAACGAGCTTGTGCTAAAAGCCAATGACGGGACTATAATACACCTTGTGGGCTGTGAGATTGACGTGACACAGAAGAACAACATAGTTGAGACGGCCTTGGTGGGCCGTGCCGGCAAGGTGAAAGAACGGATACAACAGGAGGATTACACGGTGAATGTTCACGCTAAACTTTTCGGACCTCTGGAGGCATTCCCGCACGAGGATTTGAAACTGCTGGTGAAAATATTAAGTAGCCAAAGCAGTATAGCGTGCAGTGCAGTTTACTTGGATTTGTTTGGAATAACGAAACTGGTGTTCAAGACCGCCCAATTCAACCAAAAACAATTAAAGCACTTCAACGTTCTGCCTGTTGAACTAACCTTTGTGAGCGATGAAGACTATGGTTTCTTAGTGGAGGAATGAGTTATGCTAATGAACTACCTTACACCAGGCAAAGCGTCTACAAACCGGATTGTAAAATCTGGTAGATCGTCTACAAACCGGATTGTAAAATCTGGCAGATCGTCTACAAATTCCCATCTGCCACAACTATTTGGTAACGCATCTACAACTTCCACATCAAGGTCTGGAAGATCTTTCTCTATTTTAACATCAAAATCAGCAAGATCCGTTACAATCTTAACCCTACCATACAACGGGATTCCCTTGAAAGTGCAAGTCTCTCGATCAATGGGATTGTCGGTTTCTGAAGCCCAAACTGTGCTGTCGGGTTCGGCTGCATAGATCATAACGAACGAAAACAACAGGAAAAGGAAGGCAACGACTTTTTTCATAACATATCAAAATTACGATGTTGACACTCAAATGCCATATTGAAATCAAGAGCAAAGTTACAAATAAAATTGTAACCTTTGACTATGTGAATGGCATAGAAGTTAAAACATCTTGTCATAATTTTACGGACAAGGCCACGGTTACGGTCCCCCGGAAGATGAGCTGGCAAGGAAAGCCGCTGACCGAATTTGTGCGGCGCAACGATGAGATAACCATCCAAGCCGGCTATGAGGAATACGTTATGGAAACGCTGTTTAAAGGGTATGTGAACAGCGTTGAAAACAGCACTCCCCTGAAGATAGAGTGTGAGAACGACATGCGCCTGTTCAAGACCACCGAGGTGAACGCCGAAGTGATACCCAACTTCGACATCAAGGCGTTTTTGAAACGATATGCGCCAGGTGTGACGGTGGAGTGCCCCGATGAAATAGACTTCGGAACGGTGACGGTGCAGGCGGGCACACTGAGCGGCTTTTTGGACCAACTGAAACACACCTTCAGTTGGTTTACGGGCTATTTTCAAGACGGTGTGTTCTATGCGCTGATTAACAAGGAGAAATTGACCAATTACAACACCGTAACCTTTGACCCAACGCGCAACCAGATAAGCGACAGCTTGAAATACACTTTGGCTGAAGACGTGAAGATTGCGGTGAAAGCCACCCATATAAACGGCGACAACACGAAAATAGAGGTGACTGTGCCAGAAAAGGTGGACAAAGATTACAGCACGCAGCATTTTTACTTCCGTGAATACGATACAGAGGCCGAGTTGAAAGAGGCCGCCGAGAAGAAGCTGAAAGAATTGAAGTGCGACAGAATGGATGGAACCATAGAGGCCTTTGGTGTACCATTTGTTCGCAAAGGTGATGTTGTGCGACTAAAAGACGCTGAACGCCCAGAACGAGACGGAAGGCGATTTTGGGTGACAGCAGTTGATTACAAGTTCAATACATCGGGCTACCATCAGACAATAACGCTGGGAGCCGAATTAAAATCGGATATGGTGAAATGAGCAAAGAAAGAGAGTGCGCTGAGGCGTTGAGAGATATTGTTGGTAAAGAGCCGTTTGCAACTTTTGTGGCCAAGGTGACAAAGGTTGACGGGGCGAAGTGTACCGTACAACGGCTGTTTGACGATATGGAGATAGAAGATGTGCGACTGAACTGCAGCACCACAGAGAACGAGGGTGTGGTGATAGTGCCGAAACGGGACAGCATGGTGCTGATCACGTCGATAGACGGAAGGTATTGGTTTGTGTCGCAGTGCTCGGAGGTTGAGAAAATAACCATTGATGCCACCGACAAAATTGTCTTTAACGGTGGCCAGAACAAAGGACTGGTGAAGATTGAGGAACTGACAAAAAAACTGAATGAGCTGGTAACAACTTTCAACGAGCATACACATCCTGTTCCCAATGGAACATCCAGTGAGACAACTCAACAAGCTAAACCCTTCGACCAATCCAAATATGAAAATACTAACATAACCCATTAACAACTATGAAAGGCATACTGGTAGATGAGAACGGCAATTTGATGGTGAGCGGCGGGGGGCTGGTGATAGGCGACAACCGCGCACAGGTGGCGCAGCATCTGATAGGTGCGTTTGCCGGCGAGTATAAGCACGCGCCGATGCTGGGCGGCAACGCCCGGAATATGATAGCAGGCAAACCAGACCCATTCTGGGCTGGCAGCGTGAAGAGCCAACTGAAGCAGTGCCTGGTGGAAGCTGAACGTGTGGCCGTGGAAGATGGGGAAGTGGTTGTGGAGTTAAAAGTTGAGAGTTAAAAGTTGAATGAGGTTCCGCCGCGATGCGGCGGAATGGAATTAAGGAACCAAGAAGTTAAGAAATATGGCAAGGACGATTAAAGAGATAGCAAATGGCATGAAGGCGGACTTCGTGCGGAACAGCAAGATGCAAGAGCTGTATGGCTGGGGAAGTTACGACGGCACCACTGAGAATGATGCGTTGGCGTGGTACAACAGCCATGTGTCGGCGGTGAGCGTTGAGAGCGTGCTGATAGGCATTGTTGCAGCCTGTGTGGCTGTGGTTGAGAACCTGATGGACTTCCATAAGAAGGAGGTTGACACGGCGATTGCCCGCGAGCGGTACGGCCATGCCGGATGGTATGAGCAGATGGCGCTGAAGTTCCAGTACGGTGACGGGCTGAGTGTGAACTATAGCGAGGAGCCGGATGCTCCTGCCACGGACGGCAACTTTGCCGAGAGCACGGAGTATGCGACCGTTGATCCGGAGAAGCAGATAGTGAAGTATGCTTACTGCGAGGATGACGACGAAGACGGCAGGGGCGTGCGGCTGAAAGTGGCGAAGGATGATAACGGAGACTTTGCGCCATTGACCAGTGGCGAGAGAAGCGCGTTTGTGGCCTATATACAGAGGATAAAGCCTGCGGGCGTGCCCGTGGAGGTAATAAGCGAAGGACCTGATACGTTGAGCCTGAAGCTGACCGTGTATTATAATCCGCTGGTGCTGGACAGTGACGGAAACAGGATAAGCGGCGAGGGCAAGCCAGTGGATGAGGCTATTGATGAGTATATCAATTCGATTGGCTTTAACGGGTGGTTTACCGAACAGGCCTTGGTGGATGCCGTGCAACAGGCCGACGGGGTTGAGGTTGTGGGCTTTGACCATGCCATAGTGAATCGGACAGGCCAACCCATCGAAAAGCACAGACTCAGACCATACAGCGGTTATGTGAGCGTGGATTTTAATTCGAGTGATTATGAGATAGAATATATTGCCAATGTCAAAGTACGAAATTAGTTTCAGGAACATGATAGGCGGCCTGATGCCGCAATCGCTCAGGGGCAACATGCTGACATTAGCATGGGTGCTTACACGGGGCGTGAGAGATTTGTATGTGCGTCTGCTGGGATGGCGAAGCAAGCACTGGGAAGATATGGAGTACAACTGCCAGTATCCGCTGATGCAGAAGAAGTTGAACGACGAGCTGGACAATACCGACAGACGGATACGTGTGCGTGAGGCGACCGGCAGCCTGACAACGGCGGTGGTGTACCCCAAAGGCACCGAATATGTGCAGCTGGTGGTGGACGATCCGGAGGAGAACACGGTGGTGGTTCATCCGTGGCGGGTGTATAGGTACCGGCCGTTTGAAATAGTATTGCCTACAGCTATACATACTAATGACATCAATAGAGTGGTGAAACTGGCCGACACCTACAAACTGGCTGGAACGAGATATGTAATAACCGAACAAGAAAACGAATAATTATGGACAGACTGAAAGAAATTAGCAGAACGGGCGGCTATCCTTGGGTGGCTGAGGAGATTGCAATCATAGAGAAACACGCCGACTATATCAATGCACTGCTCGAAGGGCTGCGGATGCCGGCGAAGAGCTGTGTGTTTGTGCAGAAGAACACTACCAACGGCAACCTTGATGCTTCGATTGTGTATGTGGTGACAGAGGCCAACGGACAAGGCGAGCTGTATGTACTGACAGCGGACGAAGACATAGCGGTGGCCGACCTGCTGAGCGGCGAGGCCGCGAAACTGCACGTGGAGATTGTGCCGACGGATGTGGATGTGACCGGCGCACAGGACGTGAGCTGGACGGGCTGTTATACGACGAAGACGGCGAAACTGACTGACGAGGGTGACGACTTTACCTTCTATGATTTGAACGACCTATTAAGGCCGGCGCGCTGGACGGATCTGACCGGTAATCTGGGTAGTGTGATTCAAGTTGTTCAAGCGTCACTGGAGACTCCAACGACGGTTGATATGCATTTGGTGCAGGGTTATCCAAACCTTTTTCGCACCAACGGTTATGAGATAGAGGTGGATTTGAAATATATGATCGGTGGAAGCGGAACGACCTATACGTTTGTGTCAGATTGCATGCGTCAGGTGTTTTCCGAACTGGTATCCATGGGCATTGGAAACGGTGTTGAAATACCTTTGAATTGCATGTATCAAAACGGAAGTGCAGTAGAACAAACAAGCATTTACAAAACGTTGCAATGCGTTATATCCAATGATGGTATCTACATCAGAGGATTAGATAGTACAATAACTTCAGGCTATGTGCGTGTTTGGGGCCGTGTATCATTAAAGTAGTGAGCGATGAAAGTGACGGTGAGAGACAGGCAGAGTGTGTTTGACCTGGCGTTGCGCTGGGGTGGTGATGCGGAGGCGGCTTTCGCCATTGCAGAGCTGAACGATGTGAGTGTGTCGGAGCAGATTGATCCTGGCACGGAGATAGAGGTGCCCAGCGTGATGGAGCGCAGAGTGGTGGAATATTACGAGCGCAACCACATTGAGCCGGCAACGATTGATGAGGATACGAACTATCTGATAACCTACATGGAAGAGGATATTATTACGAACGAGAACGAAAATATGGTTGAAAATGGCTGATAAAAGGTTTGTTGATTTCAGATTGGACAGCACACCGGGCAGCGGAAGCTATCTGGTGGGACACGACAGTGCCGGTACGGAGTTCAGAGTGCCGGTGAGCGGTTTGCTTGGTAGCATTGTCGTTCCCGAAGCACAGAGTATCTATGTGCAGTATAGTGCGAACGGAAAGAGCTGGGTAACCGTTTGGACGAGCGGCTGCAAGTTTATGCGTATAAAGATAGGAGCTGGTGCATGGAGTAATGCGATGGCCATTGCCGATGTGGTGAATGTGGCCACGATGGTGAAGGTTGGCGACATCTACGTTGGCAGTGGTAGCGACTATGTGGAGCTGGAAGCCGGCAACAATGTGACGCTGACACCGGATGCGGCCAATAACAAGGTGACCATTTCGGCCACCGGCGGCGGTGGCGGCGGTGGTTCCGCCGTGCAGAGCGACTGGGAACAAGATGACGATACCGCAGATGACTACATCAAAAATAAGCCGACGATTCCGAGCAAGACGAGCGAGTTGACGAACGACAGCGGTTTTCTGACGCAGCACCAGGATATCAGCGGGAAGGTGGACAAGGTGTCGGGGAAGGGCCTCTCGACGAACGACTATACGACGACCGAGAAGAACAAGCTGGCAGGTATAGCCGCGGGTGCGGAGGTGAATGTGCAGAGCGACTGGAACCAGAGCAACAGCAGCGCGGACGATTACATCAAGAACAAGCCGGCGATTCCGACGGTGAATAATCCTTTGATCACACTGACACAAGGCGGAGTGACAAAGGGCAGTTTCAACTTGAACCAATCATCAGCACAGACGATAAACCTTGACGGAGGTGGAGGTCTTCAGGTTGTTTCTGTTGATATGATTGCCTATGATGTGAACAATAACAAATACTACAGTGGTATATCATTGTACAACGGCCTTACCGCTTTTAATATCAGTGACGCGCTGATTTATGAGTACGACTCTGCTAATACTCAATGGAACGTGTCGAGCGTAACGCTCAATGACGGTGATTTAGTTCTTTCGGCACTTGAAGAAGCCTGCTACATATACAACGGGAGCAGCGGTTCAATCATGGCTCTGTCGAGTGGACATACGATTGTTGAACTGGCGGATGATGAAACCAGCGGCTACTGGATGAAGGTCAATGTGCCTGAATGCAACTCAAGAGCCGTGTTTGCGATTGACGGCTCAAACTCTTCGGCTAACTCCTATGATATGTATCTGTACACATTGGCGAACGACTATGATGGTGCCTTGTATTCGGCGGTGGGAAGTTTCCACAATATCATTTTGAGAAACAACAAGAGTACCGATGTGACATTCACCGTCGTTGACAATTCGTGGCAGGATGGCGGCAATAATTGCGATGGTGTTATATCGTCAGGTCTTGACAGCAACAATTCATTCACAGTTAAGGCAAATGACTTTGTTGAAATAAGTATCTATATATGTGACTTTACCAATGACGGATATACTGGAATACCTGTGATTATTGTAAAGGATGGCTATCAGAGTAACGTAACAGAAACACCAATTTAAGGTATGATTTACAGATATTTTGACACAGAGAAAAAAAAGGTGATAAGCACCTCAAAAGAGTTGAAAGGCAACGATGCTCTAATCCGTTTGAACGCAGAGCAGGAGGCCTTCTTCAACGAGAACCGCCGCGCAACCTACGATGAGATATGGAACGCGGAGAAGTATGTGCCACCGACACCAGAGCCGGCTCCAGAACCCACATTAGAAGAGCTGAAAGCGCAAAAGCTGAAAGAGCTGAGCGATTTGAGCTTGGAGGTACTCGGTGGACACGTGAGCGAATACCAGCTGATGAATGCCAGGTTAAGTCTGGAAGCTGCGGCTCCTGACAAGATCTATGACGATACCAAGTCGGAGGCTGTGGTTGAGACATATCTGCGGATTGGCAAGTTGTGTAGAACTGCATATTATGAGGCAAAGGCCGAGATTGAGGCGTGCGAGAGTGTAACCGTTTTAAACGATGTTTATGAACGCTGGAAAGAGTATTACAACAGCATTGAATAGTGCGGAGCTGGCATGGCGTGTTCTTGCCGTGGGCGCGTTGATATTCGCCATGGCGTACTGTGCGATGAAGTCTGTGCCTAAGGCAGAGCTGTCGGTTGGCACGACGACGTTGGAGTGGAAGTCTGACACAGCGAGCTGGAAAGGGGGGTGGTAGATGGAGAGACGGAGATTATTAGACATTAACGGCATACCATTCTGGGAAGATTGTGTATTCTATGCGCCACTCGTACAAGGAGACACTACCGACCATATAAGCGGCACTAATATAACAGTCAATAATAATTACGCTTCGCTCACTTATGACAGCATCGAAGCAGCCTACCTTTTCAATGCAACAACTGCTGGCTATTACTCTAAGTTTTATTGGGACAATTTAAATCTTGGCATTATCCATGAAGATAGAACAGACAATGTGTACACGGTATTATGTGAGATGAAAATTGTGTCTGCGACGCAGAAGGCGCAATTAAGAGCATTGCCAATTGCTGGAATATTAAATGGGCGAAGCAACTATGTGTTTGGCTTTTTTTCCGATTTACGCACCTTTTACGGAGTGACCAGCACAACAGGTAATATACCAGACGGTGGTGTGTGGCGCAAATACGCTATAGTTAAGAATTTTGGATTAACAGATAGTTGTACATATTATGTTGATTTGACCGCAGGGTCGGTTAATACTGGATATTGCGAGAAATCAAGCAGCTTGACATTCCAAGATGCCAATAGAAGGGTTACTGTTATGTCCGACTACAACAATAATAATCAAATAGGCAAGGTATATCTTAGAAATATAGTTATATATAATCGAGCATTGACGGCTGCTGAAATCGCACAATTATAGGAGGGTAATTATGGAAAGGCGAAGATTACTTGATATACCGCATAGTGAAGACTTGGTGTTTTATGCCCCATTGGACTTGGAACATGGAACAACGGAGATACTTCACAATATAACACCTATTACTGAAAGCGGAGCAACTGTCAGTTGGAACACCACGAAACAGATGTACAATCTATATGCATACAATAATGCAAGTGGTACGACAACAAGTGCGCTGTATTATCAAAATATTGGTATGGGACTTACAGACGGTCAAGGAGTTACTATCTGCATAGATATTGAGGAACAGAGTATGTCAGCCACCTACCCTTCCATGATTAGCACGCCCAAATACATTGATGGAAGTAATGTCATGATTCGTCATGCAACTTTTAATACATCTCGTTACACGCTGTTAAAAGGAAGATTTGTGGTAACTTGCTCACAATGGGATGGAATACAAAGGATTCAAAAATGGTATCAGAATGGTATATTGAAAGATACGGTAATCTATACTGTATCTCAACATCTGTCTCTTGATAGAGTAACTATCTGCGAGACCGCAGTTAACAACTACAATTACCGCATATATGCCACCAATGCACGCATTTACAACAGAGAAATGACCGCAGAGGAGGTCGCAAACTTATAATTATGGAAAGAAGAAGATTAATTAGCATAAAAGAAGAGCAATACGAAGAGCTGACCAGTATCTGGTCAACGAATGGCGGGTACTTCCTTACTGGAATACTTCCAAGCATTGGGCATGATAAATTGGAGGTTAAGTTTCAGAACAGGACTGCGCAGTCAAGCTATGGCAAGATGATTTGCTGTGCCATGGAGGTGTATTCTTCGTTTATGTGTGTCCTGGATAGCGGTACATATCGTAAGTGGAGTGTTAGAGCTGGAAACAACTATACCAACAATGGTCCGTCTGTCAATTACAATGTCCACATTGCCGTAGTGGACACAGTGAATGACATCTATAAGATTGACACTACAAACCAATCCGTTACGAGAGTGAATTATGAGAATCAGAGCGTTGAAATGGGTATCTGTATATACAATGGTAATTCAAATCCTCAAAACACGATGTATGATGGGAAGATATACTATTTCAAGTATTGGCGTGATGGTGTTCTTATTGCTGACATGGTACCTGTCAAGAGAAAATCAGATAATGCTGTTGGTATGTACGATGTTATAAGGGATATGTTTATCCAGTCTGCAGGAGGGACTTTTGTTTATGCATAGGAGAAGGTTGTTAGATAACAACGGAGTTCAATACACAGTAATTGATTGGGCAAAGTGCAACGGAGTATGTTCAATCAATACAGGAGTTGTGCCAGATAGTTCAACCGTGTCGATTGGCACTGAATTTAAGATGAAAACATCCTCCAGTTTGCCATCTTCAGGGCACATAATAGCATATTCTCAAGGAGCTGGGCTTCAGGTGTACACGACAACTGTATCATCGCAATATAGAATCTACAACCAAGGTGCGTGGGGGCCTGTCGGGACTAATAGAGTTGTCAGTGTTGAGACCAGCACAACAAGGACATTGAGAACTCTTACATATAATGGGACTTACACTTCACAGTCGTTTACAAGGGATTTTACAAGGGATGGAACTGATATTGTATTATTTTCGACACTGGCAAAAGGGGCGCCGTGTGATGAAATATTCAATTATTTCAATGTACTTGTGAATGGTGTTTATGTGCGCAAGTATGTGTTTGTAAAGGATTCCAATTCGGTAATACATCTGTTGGATACCCTTACGAATACGATATATAGCAATAGCGGCACTGGCTATTTTTCGGAGTATAACAGTTAGAACTATGAAACGGAGAAGGTTATTAGATAACATATCGTCAGAAGAGTATCAGGTGTTGGCGTATATTGAGTCAACGACTACCGATAAGCCGTACATTGATACTGGAGTATCGTTGGGCAATAGCAATAACATTCGATTTGAGAGCGATATTATCGTATCTTACAGCTCTGCGTCGGGTACAACATGTTGCATTGGTCTATCGGCATCTGGAGGACACTGGTGGGGTACACATGGCGGACGATATGCACTGACATCATCGGCAAAAATAACTAATCAGACACCAGGCCAGCGTGTGACTGCCATTAACACATATACTTCAAGTAAAAACACTTTGCAGATAGGAAGCTCAACAATATATACGAATGCAACAATCAGCAAGACACAAACCTATAAGACCCTCGTTCCTGCATATACGCAGGTAAGTGTAAGATACTATGGATTGAAAGTTTATCGGGATAATGTGCTGACACATGATTTTGTGCCGTGCAAACGTTTGGCTGATGGTGAGATTGGTCTGTTTGAAACGGTTAGTGGCCAGTTCTATAGCAAATTGGGGACAGGAGTTTTTTCGTACTCAATTTAATGGCTGTTTAAATCCCAATTATTTGTTATTTTTGTGCGTCAAAAGTGTACGTTTTGTTTTGAAAAATGTGCACGATTTGTTTTGGGGATAATATACAATGTTTTTGTGAAATTGTTCCTTGTTGGTGAGAATTTTTTAGTTCCCCAGCCGCATGAAACCTGTTTTGTTAGTGAAGGTGAAGGAGAGAGCAGGTTGTGTTGGGCTATTTGTTGTTTTTATTCATCAACATTTTTGTTTTGTGGATTTCTTTTTGAAGGGTTTCCAAGCGTTCTTGCATTTGTTCTTTAGATGGTAGCAT
>DBXU01000131.1 GCA_002310075.1 Bacteroidales bacterium UBA1204
GAAAAAATATCTGCGGATTTTAGGTAATCTTGAAATAGGCGACAAAATTAAGCAATCAAAACAACAAAACGAAACGAAAAAAGAAAATTTTCAAGAAAGCTTGTAATATGACCCCAAAATCTTTGCAAACCAATTTGCAGGCAGAATACGCTTCAACAAAACGGAGAGTTTTTGCTCGAAAGAAGCAACGACATACCCGCTCTTGGGATTCTTTTTCTTGATAATTTGGTTGATTTTTCGGGCCAAGACTATGGGTTTTAAGCCGCCGTTCTCATCATGTTCGACCTTCTCGATGGCAGTTTTGTAAATGGGATAAGCTTCTAACGCGGCTTTATTGGTCTCCTTCTTGCGACTTCCCGTGAATCCTGTGGCAAAATCACCTGGACGAAGCACCACCACCTTGATCCCCTGTTGTTTAACTTCCAATCGCAAGGCCTCACAGTAACCCTCGATGGCAAACTTGCTTGCCGAGTAGAAGCCTTGGAACGGAAGTCCCATCAAGCCGCCGATACTGCTCAACGCAATAATTCTTCCACCACCTTGCTTCCGCATGTGGGGCAACACGGCGTCCACACAATGCACCAAACCCATGAAATTCGTGTCCATCTGCAAACGAATCTCTTCTTCGGTGGCAAACTCAAGCGGTCCGCCAATACCCATGCCCGCATTGTTGACCAGCACATCGATACGACCTTCCTTTGCAACGATTTCATTTACAGCTTTATTGACGGCTTCACGATTGCGAACATCAAGCTGTATATAGTGAACACGTGACAATGGCTCCACTTCACGGCGCACCGTGCCGTAAACGACATGGCCTTCCTGCGACAACAGTTTTGCCGTCTCAAGGCCGAATCCCGATGATATGCCCGTGATGAATACTATCATATCACTCCCACTTCCTTAGAAGCCTTTGAAATCTTTTCTATCGCCTCGTCCACTTGTTCAAAGGTATGCGTTGCCATCAAAGCGAAACGAATAAGCACATCCTCTTCGGGGACAGCCGGAGCGATGACAGGTGTCACGAAAACGCCATCATCCAGCAACCTGTTGCACAGCCAGAAAGCCTTCTCGGAATTGCGTACGAACAAAGGTATTATAGGAGTCTCGCTGTGACCCGTGTCGAAGCCAAGGTCCTGAAATGCCTTGCGAGCATAATTGCTCAAATCCCAAAGATGCTTGATACGCTCAGGCTCACTCAGCATGATATCGATAGCCGCACTGACAGATGCCACGTTCGCCGGAGGCATACTAGCACTGAAAATCAGCGAACGGGCATTGTGTTTCAAATAGTTGATGATGTCAAAGTCGGCAGCGATAAAGCCTCCCAATGAGCCAAACGACTTCGAGAAGGTACCCATTATGAGATCGACCTTATCGGTGAGACCGAAATGGTCGGCGGTACCGCGACCCTGATGACCCAACACACCTAAAGCGTGCGCGTCATCAATCATGATATCGGCATTATATTGCTCGGCAAGCTCCACCACACGTGGCAAAGGCAAAATGTCGCCTTCCATCGAGAAGACCCCATCGGCAACAATCAATTTTACCGCATCGGGATTGCACAGTTTCAACTTTGCTTCCAGCTGGTCCATATCATTGTGGTTGTATTTCCATACCTTACCAAACGACAGACGGCTACCCTCGATGATGGAAGCATGGTCTAAACTATCGAGAAGAAGATAGTCATTACGCCCGCACAACGCCGACACCACGCCAAGGTTGACTTGGAAACCCGTACTGAAACACACTGCGGCCTCCTTGCCGACCAACTTAGCCAGCTTCTCTTCCAACTCCACATGAATGTCGAGGGTGCCATTGAGAAAACGAGAGCCTGAACAGCTTGTACCATATTTCTTGACAGCTTCAATGGCAGCTTCCTTCAGACGAGGATCGTTTGACAAGCCAAGGTAGCTGTTCGAACCGAACATCAACACATCCTTGCCTTTGATTTTCACCACCGTGCTTTGTTCCGACTCGATGGGTTTGTAATAGGGATAAATGCCCTTGGCTTGAGCTTCCTGGGGAGCTCTATATAAAGCGCATGCCTTTTTCAAAATATTGGTTTTCATATCTTTATTAAATTCTTTTTACATAAGTTCTTGCTCGTTTGGTAAGATTGTGTTCCAGATAACGCCACAGGTTTTGCACGCTTGTGTTGTCTTCTAGTTCTCGTGTCGACTCAATATATTTGATGCCATTTCTAGTAATACCCTGCGCAAATTTGTCGAAAATCATGGCATTCACGCCCTTGTTTTTGTATTTCTCGTCGATGGCGATGAGAAGCAAGTCAAGGGTGTCGTTCTGAGTAAGCGCTTTCAGCATGTGCCACCAGCCGAGAGGGAACAACGAGCCTTGGGCTTTCTGCATGGCTTTTGAAAGCGAAGGTAGCGCTACCCCGAAACCAACCACCTGCTCATCGGCGTCAAGGACGATGGAAACATAATCCACATTGATATTGGATAAGAACTGCTTTTTAAGGTCGTCGCACTGGCCAATAGACAGCTCTGAGAAGCCGTGCAAATGCCCATAGGCCGCATTGAGGCAACGGAACAAGCCGTCAAGATAAGGTTCCAAGTCGGTACGGTTGCGGAGCTCGGCTTGATGGAGGCTGTTTTTGATGGAGACCAACTCCGCCATGCGTGCATAACGCTCAGGGATAACCTCCGGCACCTTAATAAGATACTCCACATAATCGGCATCCTTGACGTACCCCATTTCGGTTAGATGTGATTCATAATAAGGAGCATTGTATTTTCCATAAGCCGTAGGCAACTTGTCGTAGCCTTCCACCAAGACACCTGCTGCGTCAAACTCAAGAAACCCCATCGGCCCGTTGACAATATCCATGCCCTTTTCCTTGGCATAACACTCTATAGTGTCCATCAAAGCCTTAGAGACACACCTGTCATCAATAAAGTCAATCCAACCGAAACGGCATATCTTCTCTCCAGTCTTTTCATTGTATCTGTGATTGATAATGCCCGCAACACGACCGACTACGGCGCCACCTTCGTCATACGCCAGCCAGTATTTGCCTTCGCATACTTCAAAAGCATGGTTCCTACTGGGCGTCAGAGTGTTACGGTCCATCGATTCAATTTGAGGCACATAATAGGGATTGTCTTGATAAAGCAGATTGGGGAAATGGACAAACGCCCTCAGGTCTTTTTTTGTCCGCACTTCTTTGATGGTCACTTTCATTATCCGATGGGTCTTTTGGATGCTACAAAGATACTTTTTATCTTTTCAGGATACTAAACTTTTCATCATAATGCATTTATTCCTCAACCAAAAGCAACTCGTTTCCTTTTTCCTCACAAATCATCCGACTGAAAACTTTTTTCTTTTTTTTTGGCAAAATCATGACGAACGAAAAACAATAATTGATAACTTTGCAATTTATTCCCATCCAAAATCTAGATAGATAGAAAAAAGAAAACTCATATAACAACATGTCAAGCAACAATAAAGGACACATCACTCAGATCATCGGCCCCGTGGTCGACGTCTACTTCGAAGGTGGCGAAGCCAATCTTCCCAAGATACACGATGCTCTCGAGGTGGTACGCTCCAACGGGAAGCGGGTGATACTCGAATGCCAGCAACACATTGGAGAAGACTCTGTGCGCACCATCGCCATGGACTCCACTGACGGTCTTATGCGCGGAATGGAAGTCAACCTTTTAGGTAAGCCTATCTCCATTCCCATAGGAGGACAAATCAAAGGCCGTTTGCTCAACGTGACAGGTGATGCCATCGATGGCATCGGAAGCCTCGACCGCACCATGGAGTATCCCATCCACCGTGAACCGCCCAAGTATGAAGACCTGGCCACCTCCAAAGAGGTCCTCTTCACCGGCATCAAGGTCATCGACCTGCTGGAGCCTTACCTTAAAGGCGGTAAGATCGGCCTTTTCGGCGGTGCAGGCGTAGGCAAGACGGTGCTCATCATGGAACTCATCAACAACATCGCAAAAGGCTACAATGGCTACTCGGTGTTCACTGGCGTGGGCGAACGCACCCGTGAGGGTAACGACCTGCTACGCGAGATGATCGAGTCGGGCATTATCAAATACGGTGACGACTTCGTCAAAGCCATGGAAGAAGGCGACTGGGACCTCTCAAAGATCGACAAAAAAGCCCTCGCAACCTCACAAGCCACCTTGGTCTTCGGCCAGATGAACGAGCCCCCTGGAGCACGTGTCTCGGTAGCCCTGTCAGGCCTCACCGTAGCCGAATCCTTCCGCGACGACCAAAACGACGACCAAAACGACATCCTGCTCTTCATCGACAACATCTTCCGTTTCACACAAGCTGGTTCTGAGGTGTCTGCCTTATTAGGACGTATGCCTTCTGCTGTGGGTTACCAACCCACCCTCGCTACCGAGATGGGGCAGATGCAGGAACGCATCACCTCAACCAAGAATGGTTCCATCACCTCGGTGCAAGCCATATACGTGCCCGCCGACGACTTGACTGACCCCGCACCAGCCACCACGTTCTCACACTTGGACGCCACCACCGTGTTGAGCCGTAAGATCGCCGAGCTGGGCATCTACCCCGCCGTCGACCCGCTCGACTCCACCTCTCGTATCCTCGACCCGAACATCATCGGCGAGCATCACTACAACACCGCCCAGCGTGTCATCCAACTGCTGCAACGCAACAAGGAACTGCAGGACATCATCGCCATCCTCGGCATGGAAGAACTCTCGGAAGAGGACAAGATCGTTGTCCACCGCGCCCGTCGCGTACAGCGCTTCCTGTCGCAGCCATTCCATGTGGCTGAGCAGTTCACCGGACTAAAAGGCGTGATGGTACCTATCGAGGAAACCATCCGCGGGTTCAACATGATTATGGACGGTGAGGTAGACCAATATCCTGAAGCTGCATTCAATCTGGTGGGCACCATCGACGACGCCATCGCCAAAGGCGAAGAACTGCTGAAAAACGCGAACAATTAATAATTAAGGTGAAATGCAAGTCGAGATAATATCACCGAGTTCCACATTGTATGAAGGTGAAGCCACGTCCATCACTGTGCCCAGTACAATGGGACCCTTCACCTTACTCGAACACCACGCTGCCATCGTCGCCATCCTCGAAGCCGGCAAAGTCAGCTTCACCGACGACAAAGGAGAGTATCAAGAAATTGCCATTAAAGGTGGCTTCGTCGAAAACCACAACAACCAACTGACCCTTTGCGTAGAGCTATGAAAAAGAACGTTTTGACAAAATATTTGGCAGTCTTTCTGCTCATCTGCATCGTCTTGGACGGGATAATGCTCTGTTTCTTCGCCGAAAAACCATGGTGGAACAACTGGATGATCACCGGACCCAATCTCTTCATGATCTTAGGTGCCTTTTACTGTCATCTAATGAAAAAGAACGTGGACGAAGGTTCAACCAAGCTTACCTGGCTCATGGTTTACAAAGGCATCAAGATGGCGCTCACCATAGCCATCCTTATCCTATACATCCTGTTTGTCAAGGAAAGCAGCAAGGCCTTTATCATCGTCACGGCAGCAGCCTACCTCGTCGCGTTGGCAGCCGAGACTTGTGTCTACAACCATTATATCAAGCATCTGAACCAAGAAAACAAAGCATGAAGAATGTTTTGAAACATAGTATCCTAGTCTTTTTCATCGCCTTGCTGACGCTTGCCCCCACCCATGGGTTTGCTCAGGACAACGAACAGCCAAAGAAGGAAAAGTTCGACGCTAAGTCGTTCATTTTCGGCCATACGGGTGACTCCTATTGCTTCCATATCACCGAAGTGAAAGGTGAGCCGGTGTGCGTATGGTTACCCGTCATCGTAAAATGCAAGAATGGTGGCAAATGGCATTGCTTCTCTTCGAAACACGTCTGTGAACTGAAAGAAGGTGAGACCTATAGCCATAAAGGTGCCGACTTCTACATCGCCCCCATCAGTGCCGACAAATACCCCGGGAAACTGGTGGAACTGAAAGCTGACGGTAATCTCTCTCGACCTTTCGACATTTCGTTCACCAAAAACGCTTTCGGAATCTTCTTCGTCTGCGCCTTTCTTCTGGCTTTCTTTTTGCCCGCTGCAAGGATGTACAAAAAGAACCCCATGGGCAAGCCCAACAAATACCAAGGCATGGTGGAATGGTTTACCTATACCGTCTTGGATGGCATCATCCGCCCCAATGTACCCGAAAAGCAAGTGAAGAGGTTTGCTCCTTATCTTTTAACAGTGTTTTTCTTCATCTTCTTTGCCAACTTATTTGGCCTTATCCCCTTCTTCCCCTTTGGGGCCAACGTGACAGGAAATCTTAGCATCACCTTGGTTTTGGCTTTGCTGACCTATTTCTTTGTCAACATCTTTGGCAACAAGCACTATTGGAAAGACATTCTTTGGCCAGATGTACCTCTGTTTCTAAAGGTTATCCCCATCATGCCCATCATCGAGCTCATTTCCACCATCACCAAGCCATTCGCTCTGATGGTACGTCTATTTGCCAACATCCTAGCCGGCCACATCGTCATCATGGTACTGATGGCTTTGATATTCATTATCGGTGGCATGTATGGCGCTGGTATGGGCGGCGTGATGAGCATCGTTTCCATATTCATGACCATATTCATGACAGCTTTGGAGTTGCTAGTAGCATACATCCAAGCGTACGTATTTACCATATTGTCCTCCCTTTTCATAGGAATGGCACAACAAGAAGAACACGAATAAACAAACATAATCCATTAACAATCTAAATTTAAACACCATGTTATTATCAACCATCCTTGAAGCGGTTTCTTACGTGCCTGGTTTGGCCGCCATTGCCGCTTCCATCGCAGTCATCGGCGCCGCTATTGGCATCGGTAAGATCGGTCAGTCAGCCATGGAAGCCATGGCCCGTCAGCCCGAAGCCGCTGGTCGTATCCAATCGGGTATGATTATCGCCGGCGCTCTCGTCGAAGGTGCAACATTGTTCGCCATCGTCGTCTGCCTGTTGGCCGCACTCGGCTAAACAAAACCCAACTTGCTTGGGGCTTGACCGACACTCTAGCCCCAAGCCTTAACTTTTAAAACATAAGAAAATGGATCTATTTCTTCCTGAAAGTGGATTAGTGATATGGATGCTCATCGGCTTCCTCATCGTCTTTGTCATCTTGGCAAAAGTGGGCTGGCCCATGATTATGGGTGCAGTTGAGAAACGCAATACCCACATCGCCGACTCGCTCTTGGCCGCCGAAGAAGCCAACAACGCCCTTGCCGGCATCGAACAGAAACGGCAGGAGACCATGGCAGCAGCCCAAGCCGAGCAAATCAAAATAATGAAGGAGAGCCAAGACCTGAAGAACCAACTTATCGAAGAAGCGAAGACACAAGCCCGCCAAGAAGCGGAGAAGATTGTCACCGACACCCGCCTGAAAATGGAAAAAGAACAGGCTGAAGCCATGGCACAGATGAAGAGCGAAGTGGTCGCCCTTGCCATTGACATCGCAGAGAAGCTGCTGCAACGCGAGTTGAGCGACAAGCAAGCACAAAGCGACTATATCGAACAAATGCTGAAAAACAACCCACCCCGCATTGAAGCGTAAACTATGGACAACGGAAAACTATCGGTGAGATACGCACGGGCACTGTTCCAACTAGCCCAAGAGCAAGGCTGCGAAAAGGACATCTATGAAGGCTTGACGCGCTTTGCCCACAACTACCTCTTGGCCATCACCCAATTCAACGAGGTGCTGGCCGACCCCATCGTGGCCCAAGAGGAAAAAGTGAAGCTGGTGGAAATGGCTGTCGGCGAACCCTTGCATGACACGTTGAAGCAGTTCATCATTTTCGTGGCCGAGCAGAAACGCGAAGACAAGATGTTTCTCATCGCCATGAAATACATGGAGATGTACCGTTCCAAACATAACATCCTAAGCACACAGGTCACTACAGCTACCGAGTTGTCAGAAGCCACCTACGACAAGATTAAGAATTTCGTAAAAAAAACCTTCGATGCCGATGCCGAGATGGAAGTCAGGATCGACCCGAGTCTCATCGGCGGCTTCATCCTCGATATCGAAAACACAAGGATGGACGCCAGCGTGGCAGGACAGCTGAACACGCTGAAAAACAAGTTGAAGCAATAAATAAAACAATACATATATGGCAAATATCAAAGCAAGTGAAATATCAAGCATCCTGCAGATGCAGCTCCAAAACATGAGCAACAAAGTGCAGTTTGAGGAGATAGGCAAGGTGCTGCAGGTGAGCGACGGCGTGGCGCACGTCTATGGCCTTGACAAGGTGCAATCGAACGAGCTCGTTGAATTCGAGAACGGCACCATGGGCGTAGTGCTCAACCTGGAGGAAGACAACGTCGGCGTAGTGCTCCTCGGTCCCACAGAAGACATCAAGGAAGGTGAGACCGTGAAACGCACCCAGCGTATTGCCTCCGTCATGGCTGGCGAAGGCATGCTCGGCCGCGTTGTCGATGGTCTAGGCAGGCCTATAGACGGCAAGGGGCCCATCCAAGGTAAGACCTACGAAATGCCACTCGAGCGCAAAGCTCCAGGCGTCATCTTCCGTCAACCCGTCAACCAACCACTGCAGACTGGCCTAAAAGCCATCGACGCCATGATTCCCATCGGCCGCGGCCAGCGCGAGCTCATCATCGGCGACCGCCAGACGGGCAAGACCGCCATCGCCATCGACACCATCATCAACCAAAAGGAGAACTACAAGAACGGCGACCCCGTTTATTGTATTTATGTAGCTGTGGGACAGAAAGGAAGCACTGTCGCCAACCTCGTGAAGACCCTTGAAGCTCAGGGTGCCATGGATTACACCATCGTAGTAAGCGCACCTGCCTCTTCACCTGCAGCCATGCAGTTTTATGCCCCCTATGCCGGTGTCGCCATTGCTGAGTACTTCCGCGACACGGGTCGTCATGCTCTCATCATCTATGATGACCTTTCGAAACAAGCTGTAGCCTACCGTGAAGTATCGCTGATTTTGCGCCGCCCCCCAGGACGTGAGGCTTATCCCGGCGATATCTTCTACCTTCACAGCCGTCTGCTCGAACGTGCTGCCAAGATCATCAAGAACGACGATGTGGCACGCCAGATGAACGACCTGCCTGACAGCATCAAGGACATCGTGAAAGGCGGTGGCAGTATCACCGCACTACCTATCATCGAGACACAAGCGGGCGACGTGTCGGCCTACATCCCCACCAACGTNNACCGACGGACAGATCTTCTTGGAAACTAGCCTTTTCAATGCAGGCATCCGTCCCGCTATCAATGTCGGCATCTCGGTGTCGCGTGTCGGCGGCAACGCCCAGATCAAATCCATGAAGAAAGTAGCTGGCACCTTGAAACTCGACCAAGCCCAGTTCCGTGAGATGGAAGCCTTCTCGAAGTTCGGAGCCGAACTCGATGCCGCTACTTTGGCTATTTTGGACAAAGGCCGCAAAAACGTGGAACTACTAAAGCAACCGCAATACTCGCCCATGCCGGTCGAAA
This sequence comes from Bacteroidales bacterium UBA1204, assembly GCA_002310075.1. The sequence goes on from DBXU01000131.1 coordinate 9,493, forward strand.
AGCAAGTTGCCATCATCTTCTGCGGTACCAACGGCCTGCTGAGCAAAGTACCTGAAAACAAAGTGCTCGAATTCGAGAAACAGTTCCTCGATATAATGACCGTAAAGCACAAAGACGTTATGGAGCAACTGAAAGCAGGCAAGATCGACGACGACATCAAGGCGGTCTTGAAAGAAGAAGCGTTAAACTTGAGTGATCATTTTAACTCCTAACCAAACAAAATGGCATCACTAAAAGAAATACGCGCCCGCATCTCCTCAGTCGCCTCAACGCAAAAAATCACGAGTGCGATGAAGATGGTTTCAGCAGCCAAGCTGAAGAAGACCGAAGGCCTCACGACACGGTTTTTGCCATACAAAAACAAACTTAGTGAAGCGTTGTCTAATTACCTCGGTTCCCTCGAAGGCGAAGTCAGCATCCCTTTGGCTGAGCACCGCGAGGTGAAAAGGGTCGCACTTATATCCTTCTCTTCAAGCAGCGGTTTGTGCGGCGTCTACAACTCCAGCATCAGTAAACTCTTCAAGCAAACGTATGACGAATATGCCGAAAGTTTGGGAGCAGAGAACGTCGTCGTTTTTCTTTTCGGGAAAAAAATCAATGACTACGCCAAAAAGTTCGGCATCAAAGTAGAAAAGGCCTATGCGCCTTTGGCCGAAGGTTTGACATATGATCTTGCTATTGAGGTCAGCGACATGATGGTTGACTTATTTCTTAGCCATAAAGTCGATCGCGTGGAATTGGTATTCAACCATTTCAAAAACGCTGGTGTTCAGGTGCCTTCACACGAGGTAGTGTTACCTCTTAAGGCCGAAATTCAAAAAGGAGGACCACAACTGGAATACCTCGTGGAACCCGACATGGAGACTTTTGTCAATGAATTGATACCTAAAGTATTACGAACCAATTTCTACTCCATCATGTTGGATGCACTGACAGCCGAACATGGCGCCCGCATGACTGCCATGCACATCGCATCCGACAATGCCGACCAGTTGTCGCAAGAGCTCAAGATCCAATACAACAAGGCCCGTCAGAACGTCATCACCAACGAACTTATCGACATCGTTGGTTGGGCAGAGGCATTGAATGGATAGATGAAAAAAGAGGGCGTGCCCTCTTTTTTTTCATTCCTGATAATACACTCGCTTCACACGCTGCGATACGCGCGTCATTATTTCATAAGGGATGGTTTGACAAGCCTTGGCAATATTGGCGATGTCGTGCTCGGCATCAAAGATAACCACGATATCCCCCTCAACGGCTTTTACATCAGTAAGGTCGAGCATGCACATATCCATGCATATGTCTCCGATGACACTCACCTGCTGGCCGTTGACGTAAAATTTACCATTGCCATTGCCCAACAAGCGCGAGAGGCCGTCGGCATAGCCGATGGGCACAATACCGATGCGCATGTCACGCTCAGCATGGCCATGACGGTTGTAGCCAATGCTGTCGCCCTTTGGGATGTGTTTGATCTGGTTGATGGTGGTTTTCAGTGATACCACAGGCTCAAGAACACCCCTATCGGCATCACAGGTAGGTACACCATACAAGCCGATGCCCAAACGCACCATGTCGAATTGGTATTGCGGGAAACGGGTGATACCCGCCGTGTTAAGGATATGACGCAATACACTGGGGAAAGCTTCGGCAATGAGTTTACTTCCCTTTTCGAAGTTGTGAATCTGTTTCAAAGTGAAATCATCCTCAGCGGGGTTGTCAGCAGTGGCGAGATGCGAAAACACGCTCCTCACATGCAACATGGGGTTGGCTTGGATACGACTGATGAGTTCAGGCAACTCATCGATAGAGAAACCCAAACGATGCATACCAGTGTCCAGCTTGATGTGCACATTAAGAGGATGCGCTTCGGGCAATGCAAGGTTTTCAATCGCTTTCTCAATAAATGCCAAATTGCGGAAACTGAACACCTCCGGTTCCAGATGGTATTTGATGATGTTATCGTAGCTGTTCACCTCGGGGCTCATCACCATGATGGGCAAATTGATGCCAGCACGACGCAACTCTACACCTTCGTCAGCAAATGCAACAGTCAAATAATCCACATTATGGAATTGAAGAATATTGGAAACCTCAAGGTTACCGCTTCCATAGCCAAAGGCTTTCACCATCACCATAAGCTTGGTGGAAGGCTTGATTTTGGTGCGGAAATGGTTCAAATTGCTAACCAAATGGTTGAAATTGATCTCCAAAACAGTCTCATGTGCCTTCTCCTGTAGTTCCATGCCAATCTGTTCGAACTCAAAAGCGCGGGCTCCTTTGAGCAGGATGGTCTGGTTGTTGAATTTTGAAAAAGGAAAATGTGCCAAGAAGTCGGAAACATTGGGATAGAAATATGATTCCATGTCGAACTTGTTGGCCTGGCGGGAGATGCCTTCACCAATGCCAATAAGCATGTCGACGCCTTTGGTTTTCAGCAGTTGGGCAATTTCAGCATAAAGATCCATCTCGTTGCGACCACTTTGAAGTATGTCGGAAAGAATGACCGCGTTGCGTTTGTGCTGGCGCTGCTGCTTCATCACATCCAAGGCTATGGAAAGTGAGTTGACATCGGAGTTATAGTAGTCATTGATGATGGTGCAGTTATTCATGCCCGCTTTGATCTCAAGGCGCATGGCGATGGAGGTCAACGATAAAAGCCGACTTGCAATGAGTTCAGGATTCATCTTCATCAGCAGTCCGACGGCGATACAATGTGCAGCATTCTCGATGGAGGCAGCATCCGCAAAGGGGATGGTAAATGACAAAAGCTCATCCTGATAGAGACATTCTAATTGGCTTTGCTTATCTCCTACCTTAACTTCCTTAATGAATAGGTCTGCCTCATCGAACTTGCGGCTCCACGTGAACAACTTTACCTTTGAGGCCATACCCGAACGAATCACGACTTGCTGAATTTCAGGATAATCCATGCAATAGACCAAAGCGTTAGCCTTGGTAAAGAGATTGAGTTTCTCACCAGCCTTTTGGCCACGGTTGATGAAATTCTCGTCGTGAGCTTGTCCTATGTTGGTGAATACGCCTATAGTAGGACGTATGACATCTTGCAGCGCCATCATTTCATCAGGTTCAGAGATACCCGCCTCGAAAATGCCCAACGTATTGCTCTCGTTCATCTGCCACACCGAGAGGGGCACACCCACCTGTGAGTTATAACTCTTGGGACTACGAACGATGTTATAATCTGGACTAAGCATCTGGAAAAGCCATTCTTTGACAATGGTCTTGCCATTGCTCCCCGTAATGCCGATGACGGGGAAGTTGAATTGCTGGCGATGGTACGAAGTCAAGGCCTGCAAGGCTTTCAGTGTATCGGACACAACAACAAAAACTGCCTCAGGGAAGTCTCCGTCTAGCTGATGGCTAACCACAAAGGCACGCACACCCTTCTCATACAGCTCGGCAACAAACTTGTGTCCGTCGTTGCGGGCACTCTTTAAAGCGAAAAACAAAGTATGATAAGGGTCCATCAAATGACGGCTGTCGATGAGCAGGTCGCTGATTTTGCGGCCATGGGCGGCCCCTACAAGCTGTCCCCCGACAATCTCGGCAACCTGTTTAAGGGAATAATACTGGTGCTGCATATAACGCGTTCGAAATTTTCGCGCAAAAATACTGCTTTTCTGAAAAAAGCACTACCTTTGTACCAACAAAAAAAGCGAAGCCATGTCCTTCAAGCAACACATCCCAAACGCCATTACCTGTGGCAATTTGGTCTCAGGCTGCCTCTCCATCCTGTTTCTCACCGAAAACATGCCCATAAAAGCGGCTATTATGGTTTTCGTCGCTGGTCTATTCGACTTTTTGGATGGTTTCACCGCTCGGCTTCTCAAGACCCAGTCATCCATTGGCGCCGATCTTGACTCCTTGTCAGATGTGGTTTCGTTCGGAGTGGCGCCAGGATTCATCATGTGTTGGCTAATGGACCGTGCCTACGACCTGCCCGCTTGCAGGTTCTTCGGCATCGATGTGTTGCCTTGCTTGGCCTTTGTGCTGCCCGTTTTCTCCGCCATCCGTTTGGCCAAGTTCAATAACGACGACACGCAAAAGACCTCGTTCCGTGGGCTCCCCGCTCCAGGCATGGCTCTCTTCATCGTCGCCTTGCCGTTGGCGCTGTCACAAGCCGGGCATCTCACCGACGGCGTTTTAAGCTACTGGGCCTGCCTCGGCATCACGCTCATCTTTTCCTTCATGATGGTGAGTCGCCTGCGGTTTTTCTCGTTCAAGATGAAAACAGCGAAATGGGAAGGCAACGAAGTCAGATGGATTTTCTTACTTGTCGCGATTATAGGCTTTGTGGTATTTAGATGGCTGGCACTGCCTTTCGTGATGCTTCTTTACATCCTACTCTCTATTTTCTTTACAGAGAAGACAGAAGCTTAAGTACCTTACATTTCCTTCTTGTGCAATATGAAGTTGTGCCCTAGGTAAACCTCCTTTACATGGCTGTCGGCTGCCAGTTCCTCTGGCGTACCCGACATCAGCAAGGAACCGTCGAAAAGAAGGTAGGCTCTGTCGGTGATGGAAAGCGTTTCATGAACGTTATGATCCGTGATAAGCACTCCGATATTCTTTCTCTTCAACTTGAAGATAATTCTCTGAATGTCCTCCACGGCAATCGGGTCGACACCGGCAAAAGGCTCGTCCAGCAGAATAAAATTGGGATCTACGGCCAAGGCCCTAGCGATCTCCGTACGGCGACGCTCACCACCCGAAAGTTGAATGCCCTTGCTCTTACGCACATGCTGCAGGCCAAACTCATCAAGCAAGTCTTCCAACTTCTCCCGTTGTTGTTGCTTGCTCATCCCTTTCTTGAACTGCATAACTGATGCAATGTTGTCCTCAACGCTCATCTGTCTGAACACAGATGCCTCCTGAGCCAGATAGCCGATACCCATCTGTGCTCGCTTGTACATGGGCTGCTCAGAGATATCCTCCTCGTCAAGGAACACCCTGCCTGAATTCGGCTTGATGAGTCCCACAACCATGTAAAACGTTGTCGTCTTTCCAGCACCGTTGGGGCCCAAAAGCCCCACAATCTCGCCTTGGTTGACTTCCACACTCACTTTATTGACAACCGTGCGCTGCTTATATTTCTTGATTAAATCTTGCGTCCAAAGCTTCATTTCAGTTAGGGGTTACGTGTTAGGAGTTAAAAGATACCTTCCTTGAGAATATCATGTAAATGGATTATTCCTAAATACTTGCCATCATGGACGACAGGCAGCTGCGTGATGCTATTGTGGCGCATCTTGTGCAAAGCATCCACCACCAGAGCATCCTCTTCGATGGTCTTGGGGGCGGTAGTCATAATTTGGGATGCCTTCACCTGCTCGATGTTAGGGTACTTCATCAGCATGCGACGCAAATCTCCATCGGTGATGATCCCTTTGATTTGGTCTTGGTCGGTGACAACGGTAGCGCCAAGCCTTTTACCCGTCATCTCGAGAATCACCCTTGTAAGGTTATCGTCGAGCCCCACCTCAGGTCGCTCATTATTAATATAAAGGTCCTTCACCCGCAGATATAGCTGTTTACCCAAAGCGCCACCAGGATGGAACTTGGCGAAGTCGCTTGTCGAAAAGCCTTTGCATTTCATCACCGTCAAAGCCAAAGCATCCCCCATGACAAGTTGAGCCGTGGTACTATTCGTTGGCGCCAAGGTGTTAGGAATAGCCTCTTCTTTTACGGTGACGTCAAGGACAAAATCAGCCTGAGTGGCAAGATATGAGTCGCGGTTACCAACAATGGCCACAATCTTGTTGCCACGCAACTTGATCAATGGTACAAGCATCTTTATTTCAGGGGTCTCGCCACTCTTCGACAAGATAACCAACACGTCATCCTCACGAACGATGCCCAAGTCGCCGTGGATGGCATCGGCGGCATGCATAAACACCGATGTCGTTCCGGTTGAATTCATAGTAGCCGCTATCTTCTGGGCAATGAGCGCGCTCTTTCCAATGCCTGAAAAAACGAGATTACCTTTCGTATTGAGGATCAATTCCACCGTTTTTTGAAAATCATCGCCAACCAAGTGTTTCAACCCTTCGATTGCAGACGCTTCATTTTCAATTATTTGAACCGCTAATTCAAGAATAATGTCATTTTTTTTCATTTTTTCATTGATTTTTCTTGCGCCGAATTGTGTAAAAGCTATAACTTTGTCTACGCACTTGAGGTGAAAAACACCTTTTAGGGCTGTAACGCGGTTTTTCAAAAGAAATTGCAAAATAACATAAAAGTTTGGATTCTACCAAAAAGGAAAAAGATAATGGCAAAAAAAGATGAATCGGCGATCTACAAACTTTTGAAAGATGTCTTTGGCTTTGACCAATTCAAGGGCAACCAAGAGGGCATCATCAAAAGCATTCTAGCCGGCGACAATACATTCGTACTGATGCCGACAGGTGGCGGAAAATCTCTTTGTTACCAATTACCCGCATTGATGTCGGAAGGGACTGCTATCGTTGTATCCCCTTTGATCGCCCTGATGAAGAACCAGGTCGATATGATTCGCAACTTCGGCACCGAATTGGGCATTGCCCATGTGATGAACTCATCACTTTCAAAAGCAGAGCTTCTTGAAGTCAAGGAAGACTTGAAAAGCGGAAAAACCAAGCTTCTTTACGTAGCCCCTGAATCATTGACCAAGGAAGAGACTGTGGAATTCCTGCGCGGCCTTAAGATTTCTTTCGTCGCCATCGATGAAGCCCACTGTATCTCAGAATGGGGGCATGACTTCAGGCCTGAATACCGCCGCCTACGCCCCATCATCAATGCCATCGGCGAAAACCTCCCCATTATCGCCCTTACAGCTACTGCCACCGTCAAGGTGCAAAACGACATCATGAAGAATCTCGACATCCTCGATGCCAAGGTCTTCAAATCCTCCTTCGACCGACCCAACCTCTACTACGAAGTACGTCCCAAGACCAAGGATGTCATCAAAGATATCATCAAATACATCAAACAGAACCCNNTCGGGCATCGTGTACTGCCTCAGCCGTAAAAAAGTCGAGGAACTAGCCGAGACCCTTGTCGTCAACGGCATCCGTGCCCTGCCCTACCACGCCGGTCTTGACAGCCAAACACGAAAGGAGAACCAAGACAAATTCTTAATGGAAGAAGTCGATGTCATCGTTGCCACCATCGCCTTTGGTATGGGCATTGACAAGCCCGACGTGCGCTTCGTCATCCACCACGATATCCCCAAGAGTCTGGAGGGCTACTACCAGGAGACCGGTCGTGCAGGCCGCGACGGCGGCGAAGGCAACTGCATTGCCTTCTACGACTATGAGGACATCCACAAGCTGGAGAAATTCAACAAAGGCAAAAATGTGGCGGAACAAGAAATCGCCCGCGAACTGTTGAATGAAACTGTAACCTATGCCGAATCGGCCGTGTGTCGCCATAGACTGCTACTGCATTATTTCGGCGAAGAGTATAACAAGGAAAACTGCGGAGCCTGCGACAACTGCCGATCCCCAAAGGAAAGATTCGACGGCAAAGAAGACCTCAAGCTCGTGCTGGAAGCGGTTGAAGACACAAAACAACTATACAAGACCAAGCACATCGCCGAGCTGCTTGCTGGCAAGCTGACAGGCGATATCAAAGCCGCCAAACAAGAAAACAATGAATTCTTTGGCGCCGGCGATGAACACGACGAGAAATATTGGACCGCTGTAATCCGTCAAGCGCTGGTCAACAAGTTGTTGTCTAAGGACATCGAAAACTATGGTATCTTAAAAATCACCAAAGAGGGCAAGAGCTTCATCAAGAAGCCATACACCATAATGCTTGTCAAAGACCACGACTACGAAAGCTCCGATGAAGACGATCCTGAGGCCATGGCAGCCTTAGGCGCCAATAAAGATGGTGGCGCCGACAAAACCCTCTTCGCCCTGCTGAAAGACCTACGCAAGACCATCGCCAAGCAGAACGGTCTACCGCCTTTCGTCATCTTCCAAGACCCATCGCTGGAGGATATGGCAATACAATATCCCATCACCAAGGAAGAGATGACCCAAATTGCTGGTGTTGGTGCTGGCAAAGCGGAGAAATTCGGCGAGCCTTTCATCAAACTCATCAAGGAGTACGTAGAAGAAAACGAAATCACCCGCCCCAACGACATGGTGGTGAAATCGGTGGTCAACAACTCTGCACTGAAGATTGGCATCATTCAAAACATCGATAAAAAGATTCCGCTGGAGGACATCGCCTATGGCAAGGGGCTCGAATTCGACGAACTGTTGTCGGAGATCGAGAGCATTGTCTCAAGCGGAACCCACCTCGACATCAACTACTATATCGAGGAGAATGTTGACATCTATCACCAGGAGGACATTTTGGACTATTTCCATGAGGCTGAGTCGGACGATGTAAAAAAAGCCCTTGAGGAACTCGGTGAAGATGAATATGACGAAGAGGAAGTGCGCCTGATGCGCATCAAGTTCCTTTCGGATGTCGGCAACTAATCAGCAATGAAACGTTTCGCAATCATAGCCCTGTTCTTTGTCCTTGCAATCGCATGCGGTCGCAAGGACAAAGGCTTTATGCCCGAACGGCTTCTCAGCGAGCAAGAGATGATTGCCGTCATGACCGATGTGCAAATCATCGAAGCCGATATTAACCAACAAAAATCACAAGAACGCGAGCGCACCTTCTCCGACACCGTCATGCTTACAGCTCAGGACTTTGCAAAGTTATCAAGGAATTATTATAACCAGCTTTTTGAACATTACGGCATTACAGACAGCATTTTCGCGCAAAACATGAGGTATTACACGGAGCGGCCTGCCGTGTTGGAAAGGATTATGGATTCGGTGTTGCAACGGCTTACTTCCGAAGCTCCTCTCCCAACAAATCATTGAGCCTTTTCGCTGCATCCAAAAGCATGCTTTCGTCCGTCGGGACGGGTACTGGCTTTGTATTGAGGCGGCTTAACGTCTCCGCCGAGCAGGCCTCGCGGTCGCCCTTGATAGTGGTGTAGTCATTCTTGAAGGTTGAGGTCACTTCGAAGGGGGTGGTAGTCCAAGGACGATAACCATCAGCCGAATAATACCGTATCGCACCCTTCAATGTAACCACTTTGTTTTGCGAATGGTCAGTTACTTCAACGGTTTTACCTTCTTTGCTTTCTTTAAAAGACACTTCATCAAGACGATTAGGCGAAATCTGAATATCTTTGATTGCGACAACAACCTTAGCATCATAGCCATTTCGTCTTGTCTTTATTGTAGAAACAATCACATTAGCAGGAATCTCACCTTCTTCAAACGACATCATTGTGCCCATGAATTGAGGAAGCAAAAGCCTTTCATCTTCATTATCAATAGTAAGCAACACTTTGTCTACTGAACGCAACAAATACTTTTTGTACAGCATTTGAAGTTTGGCATCCTCATTATTATCGGTCATCCGTTGCAACTGATCAATATAATTCCAAGCTAACTCTGCATCCTCCTTAGAACCAGAATCTAACAATTGATTGGCCTTCGCCACCAAGAAAGCCTCGGCATGGTTGCGGGCCACGGTCATGTCCTCGTCAAGGTCAAGTTTCACATAGTTCATGCCGTTTTTGACTTTCGTCGGGAAGCATTTCAAGGCGTCGTTACGGCCCTTCATGCTGCAATAACGCTGATAGATTTCGGGCCACACATCGGGTTGCCCTGTGGCCTTCAAGGCTTGGATGCGCTCGTGGTCGGCTTGGTTGGCTTTATGGTAGGAAGCCGCCACATAGTTGATTTGCTTGGCGTTCAAGTCGCCGTCGCAGATGTCGGGTGCCACGCGCTGGATCACCTGGTCGTATTCTTGGGCTTCATAGAGTTTCTTGGTTGTGTTGCATGCGGTGAGCATCGCGCCGAGCAACAAGGCAGGAATCAGTCTGATGTATTTCATTGTTGTTTTGTATTTATTACACAATTAAACGGGCCCTTCGACAGGCTCAGGGACCCCGGATAAGGTAAAAACCACAAATTTCGCTCCAAAATTGTCCAATCGGGAATAAATCTTTAATTTTGTGGCATCGAAACCTCTATTTTCATGGAAAAAATAAAGCAACTGCAACAGGATTTCGCCGATTTCCTAGCGAAAACCGACTTCAGCGGACAACCGAAGGAGTTATATGAACCCATTGC
>DBXU01000116.1:0-4065 GCA_002310075.1 Bacteroidales bacterium UBA1204
TGCTCCTCGACGCAGTAGACGTTCTCAAAGCCCTTGCGTTTCAGTATTTCGGGCACCAGTCTGCGACCCGTGCCATGGATGGGCGTGTAGACGATGCGCATGTCTTTGTGCTTCTTGATGAGGTCGAGCGAGAGGGAGAGTCCATACACCTTGTCTAAATAGATGTCGTCGAACTTCTCGTCAAGCACGGTGATGAGTTCAGGGTTGCGCTTGAAGTTGACCATCGAGGGGTCGGTGATCTTTTCCACTTCGGCGATGACATTCTTGTCGTGCGGGCTGACGAGTTGGCCACCATCGTTCCAATAGGCCTTGTAGCCGTTGTATTCTTTGGGATTGTGAGAGGCAGTGACCATCACGCCGGCGTCGCATTTCATCTCGCGCACCGCGAACGAAAGCTCGGGGGTGGGGCGGAGGCAGTCGAAGATGTAGACCCTGATGCCGTTGGCCGACATCACGTCAGCGGTGATGTTGGCAAAGGCAGGGCTGTTGTTGCGGCCGTCGTAAGAAATGGCAACACTCAGGTCTTTCTTTCCAGGGTGCATCTTCTTAATGTAGTTGGCGAAGCCTTGGGTGGCCATGGCAACGGTGTAGATGTTCATGCGGTTAGTGCCAGCACCCATGATGCCGCGCAGTCCGCCAGTTCCAAACTCGAGGTTACGGTAGAAACTCTCCACCAGTTCGTTCGGGTCGTTGTCGAGCATGTTTTGCACGCTCTTTCTCGTTTCTTCATCGTATTGTTCAGTGAGCCACGATTTAGCTCTTTCGATGATCTGAGGGTCGATGTTGCTCATGATGTATTAGTTTAATTGTTTTAGTTCTTCAATGCATTTAGCCAGACTGTCTCGCCAGTAGGGGATCTCGATATTTGCAAATTCTTTGATTTTACTTAAGTCGAGAACACTATAAGCGGGGCGTTTTGCCTTGGTGGGATATTGGTCAGTTGTTATCGGATTGACCTTGCAGTGTTTTTCCCCCATCTCCATGATGGCGGTGGCGAAGTCATGCCAAGTGATTTGTCCTTCATTGGTGAAGTGGAAGGTTTCATGGACTTCGTTCTTGCCATTTTTGTTGAGCAAGGCCACCAAAGCCATGGCTAGGTCGTGGGCCCAGGTGGGACAGCCTTTTTGGTCGGCCACCACGTTGATTTCGTCTTTTATGTCTCCTAACGTAAGCATGGTCTTCACGAAGTTTTTGCCCACCGATGAGTAGAGCCATGCCGTGCGCACAATCATGTAATTGCAGCCGCTCTCTCGGATGAGACGTTCGCCTTCGGCCTTGGTGCTGCCGTAGACCGACTGCGGGTTGATGGTGTCATCCGTCTTGTAAGGCTCGTTGGCATCGCCGCCGAAGACATAGTCGGTTGATACGTGTATCAGCAACGATTTGTGCTTAAAACAGGCATCGGCCAGTACTTTAGGTGCGAAGGCATTGACGAGCATGGCCAGCTCGGGTTCGTCCTCAGCCTTGTCGACGGCTGTGTAGGCGGCGCAGTTGATGCACACATCGATATGATGTTCGCCGAAACACTGCTTTACGGCGGCCTTGTCGCAGATGTCCAAGGTGTCTACATCGGTGAAAAACCACTGATGTTCAGCACTGGCTATTTTTTGTAGTTCCGTTCCCAATTGGCCTTTGGAGCCTGTGACTAAAATGTTCATTTCAAATGGTTTTAAAATCTATGAATAAAAGCAATGCCCAAAGATTCCTTGAATTGTAGCTTGGGTACATTGTCAACCACGGTCTGCACACCTTCGATGTCTTCGTAGACGGGGAAGGTGGTGTTGTGGTCGTATTTCAGGTGGACAAAGAGAATCGTGCTGATGTATTTGGTGATTACAAAATTGATGGTGTTCTCCCAATTGATATCGAGGGGCAAATGGTTGTCGTCATTGCGTTCTATATAATTGTAAAAGGTGTTGAGTAAGGTGGTATAGGAGATGTTTTTGCCTATTGAACGTTTGTAATTGATGATGACATTTACGCCAATGGCTGGAGCTATGTGTTCGCCTGGAATCCAGGTGCCATCTTGATTAAAATAGCCTTTCTTGACGCCGAAAGAACCTTTGTCGGCCAGTTCTTGATTCATGACGAAAGTAATCTTTCCAGCCAGGGGGCTCATGTAGATTTGAAATCGTTCATCTTTGGTCTTGTATGAACAACCAGCGGAGAGGGTGAGGTAAGCAGGGGCAAAAAAGGTGGAAATAACAGTTGAATCGTTAGGGTATTTGTATCCGTTGGCGAATTGGGTGTTGAAGGTAACAATTGAGGACAAATTCCATTGTGTCAAGCTATTGCGAGAGAGTGAATAGGTGAGGTCGATTTTGTCGTCTTGTTTCTCGATGCCTTTGCTGGCAAAACGCGCAATGCCAAAGGCGAAGTTGCCTATGAGTTTTTGTTCGAAAGTCTTTTTTTGGTCAAGAAGGATGAAATTTGCGAAGGCTTTTCCTGCGAAGTTGCTCTCGCCTCCAGCAGCCCAGTTGGATAATGCTAACTGGTTGATGTTCAGTCCGTAACTTCCTTGGAAACTCAGCCTCTCATTTAGGATGTTGATGATGTTTTCCTTGGGCCTCGGTCCGTTGGGCCGTTTGGGAGTGAGCGAGTCGATGTGGTGGTTGACAGCGTCCAGTTCGCTTTCGATAAACTCGCGTTCATTGAGGATGTCGGCATGGTGTTGGTTGAGGATGTCGATGGTTTCTTTCAATTGGGCGGCTTCTTGCTCTACTTGATAACGCTGCCGTATCAGTGAGTTTTTTATGTGGATGTATTCTAACGTATGATCGCAGATGGAGTCGATTCTCGGCGTGTAAAAAGGATACTTTACTTGGGCGAATAGTGATTCTTTCCCAAGTATTGATATGAAAATCAACAAGATAATGAATAATCGCCTAAAGTTGAATTCCATCCGATAATGTCAATAGCCTACTTTAATTGGCAGTTTGTTCTCTGCAAATATAAGTATTTTAGAGACAAACGGAGGTTTTGGATTTATATTATTCTTCTTCCAGGCTAATTTTGTGATTGGTTTGGTAGAGGTGCTTTTTCACATTCTCGTAAGAATAGGTGATTTTAGACCACATCTCGACGTTTTTCTTGATGCCGAGAATACGGCGTGTGGTAATTCTCAGACTTTCATCAAGATTGTGGTATACCGTACTTGAAATACCAATATAATAAGGGCGAGCACATTCTTCTGAGATCCTTTTTGCCTTGAGGATGCAGGAACCAAACCATGTGAGATGGTTTTCTTGATTGTCTGACGGATTCTTCGTACCCATGATATGCCCATGGTCGATGCCCATGGAGAACTCCAACCCCGACATGCCGGAAAACTTGCTTTTGTATTCTTCAGACAAAGCATGACTTATTCTTAGGGCTGTTTTGACGGCTTTGCTTAAGGATTCTTCGTGGCCCGGGAAAACGACGAGGATTCCAGATGAACTAAAGCAGTTGACAAAGCCTCCGACTTGTTCCGAAATGCTTGATAGAGTTTCGTGAAACATGGTATAAGCTTGTGCCACTTTTCTTCTTCCATATTCTTTAAGGAGGTAATGCAGATTCTTGATCTCGAAATAGATGATGGTAGCTTCCATGTATATGCCTGAGCATCCGAGGTCAAGCTTTGACGCATCATTGATGTCATTGGTTTCAATGTACTCAAAATCAGCCTCCGACAGGTCGGAAAGCTTTTGTGAAAGTGATTCAATCCAACTCATAAGAAAAGACTTTATTCTGCAATGCAAATATAAGGATTATTTAATAATGGAATCAAAATCCACTTATTTTATTAAAAAAGGCGCCTTTAAAGGCGCCTTAAAGTGTAACCGTTTAATCAACGATTTATTCCATGTTCGTATAAACAGCTTGAATGTCTTCGTCTTCATCAAGTTTGTCGAGGAATTTCTCGATTTCAACCATCTGTTCGTCAGTGAAACTTACAGTCTGGTTGGGGAAACGCTGCAGGTTGGCTTTTACGATGTTGATCTTACGCTCTTCGAGGGCGTCGTGCATAGTGCCGTAGTCGGTCCAAGCAGTGTAAACAGTGGTCGTGGTGGTGCCTTCCTCTTC
>DBXU01000116.1:4132-5236 GCA_002310075.1 Bacteroidales bacterium UBA1204
ACGGCCTTGCGGGTGAACATGAACTCTAGCGAGCCGATGGGCAGGAATGAGCCGCCGCACTTGTTGAAGTACGATTTTACGTTGGCCACGGTGCGTGTGGTGTTGTCGGTGGCGCATTCCACCATGCACTGGATGCCGAATGGGCCTTTGCCTTCGTAGGTGATTTCCACGAGGTTGGCGGCGTCCTTGTCGGTGGCACGCTTGATAGCGGCATCGATGTTGTCCTTAGGCATATTCTCGGCCTTGGCGTTTTGGATGGCCTGGCGGAGTTTGGGGTTCATGTCCGGGTCAGGACCGCCTTCCTTGGCAGCGATGGTAATCAGTTTTCCGAGTTTCGGGAACACTCTTGACATATGTCCCCATCTTTTCATCTTGGCCGCTTTGCGGTATTCGAATGCTCTTCCCATATTTAGATTTTTTGATTTTTTTATTTTTAGGGTGCAAAAATAGTAAAACGCCACAAATTGACGCATTTTCTGGCTAAAAAACTTCAGTTTTGACAAAAACAGCTATTTTTGCGAAAACAATAAATGTAGTTATGAAGGTGCTGGTTCTTTCTGAAAACGATGCGTGTTGTGGTCCGATGGCAGCAGCTTTTTTGCGCGACTATTCCGCTTCGCTTGAAGTGGTATCGGCGGGGAGAAGTCCCTTGGATGTTGTTGATCCGATGGCGGTCGAGGTGATGAAAGAATGTCTTATTGATCTCTCGGATTATCGGCCACAAAGTGTGAGAGATGTTGATGTATCTTCTTTTGACGTGGTTTACCAATGCCCTGAACGGGAATGTAAGAATTGCATTGATGATTACCGCGATTTGCGTGATTTCATCAAAAACGAGGCGTATTTGTTTTTTCGGGGTTTGTAAAATGAAAATAGCCACTCAACGAGCGGCTATTTTCATTTTCTGAAATATTCCGATTAGGCTTCGGCAGGAGCTTCAGTAGCTTCAGCAGCAGGGGCTTCCTCGACGGGAGCTTCTTCAACAGGAGCTTCCTCGGTGGCAGCTTCAGCGGCTTCTTCAGCAGCAGCTTCGGCTTCGGCAGCCTTCTTGGCTTCCATTTCAGCGAGTCTCTTTTTGGCGAGCTCGGCGGCGCGGGCCTCGTT
>DBXU01000188.1 GCA_002310075.1 Bacteroidales bacterium UBA1204
CGGCTTTCACTGCAGCGGCAGCAGCCTCTTCCTTCGACATGCCAGGTGTGTAAACTTCCATAGCCTTAGCAATCAGCACATACTTGTCAAGGGCAGCCGGTGCGTTGAACTCCATGATGGTGGGCAACAGCAAGGCATTGGCTACGCCATGAGGAATGTCGAAAATGGCACCCATGGGGTGAGCCATACCGTGAACCACACCCAGACCCACATTCGAGAAGGCCATGCCGGCAATGTATTGTGCCACGGCCATACCGTCGCGAGCTTCGGCGTTGGTGGGCTCAAATACGGCAGTCTCCAAATATCTGTGAATCATTTCAATAGCCTTAATTTCAAACATATCGCTCATCTCCCAGGCACCTTTGGTAATCAGGCCTTCAATGGCGTGAGTCAGCGCATCGAGACCGGTAGAAGCGGTGAGGCTCTTGGGCAGCGTGTACATCAGTTCGGCATCGACGATAGCGATGGCGGGAATGTCGTTGGGGTCAACGCAAACCATCTTCTTTTCGTTCTTCTCGTCCGTGATGACGTAGTTGATAGTCACTTCGGCGGCTGTACCTGCGGTGGTCGGCAGCGCGATGATGGGCACCGATTTCTTCTTGGTGGGAGCCACGCCTTCGAGTGAAACCACATCCGAAAACTCAGGGTTGTTGGTGATGATGCCGATAGCCTTGGAGGTGTCGATAGACGAACCACCGCCAATGGCAAGGATAAAGTCGGCACCCGATTCGGCGAAAGCTTTCACGCCGGCCTTCACGTTGCTCACGGTCGGGTTGGGCTTTATGTCGCTGAACACGGTGTAGGGAATGTTGGCGGCTTCGAGCACTTTGAGCACTTTGTCGGTCACGCCAAACTTAATCAAATCCTTATCAGAGGCCACGAAAGCCTTGTGCAGTCCCAGGCGGGCTACTTCTTGAGGGAGCACCTCACGGGCACCGGGACCGAAATAGGAAACTTCATTTAATACGAATCTTCTTGTCATGGTAATTGTTTTTAGGATTAGAGAAAAAAAGAGGCTGTTGTGCAACAGCCTCTTTCATATTACACGCGGTTGAAATTATTTTCCAAGGTTGTGTTTCTTGCAGAAGTCGTCGAGAACTTCCTTCAAGGTCGGGGTGCCGATTTCTTGAAGTTCGTAACCGATCTTTACGCAAGGTTTGTTGATCTTAACGAAACGTTGCAGGTCGATAGGAGTACCGATAACAACGGCGTCGCAAGGCGTGTTGTTGATGGTCTTCTCGAGGTCGCGAACCTGTTCTTCGCCATAACCCATAGCGGGCAGCAAAGTACCGATGTTAGGATAAATCTTGAAGGTTTCGCTCAGCTTGCCAACAGTGTAAGGTCTCGGGTCAACCAGTTCGGCAGCACCGCATTTCATAGCGGCTACTGTACCGGCACCGATCTTCATTTCGCCGTGAGTCAATGTAGGACCGTCTTCGATAACCAGCACTTTCTTACCCTTAATCAGTTCGGGCTTGTCGATGGTCAGTGTGGAAGCACCGTCGATAACGATGGCCTTCGGGTTAATCTTGGCGATGTTTTCTCTTACTTTATTGATGTTTTCCAATGAAGCGGAGTCAATCTTGTTGATAACGATAACGTCCGACATACGGGCAACTACTTCGCCAGGATAGTAGCTAACTTCGGCACCAGGACGCAACGGGTCAGCAACGCCGATGCAGAGGTCGGGTTTGTAGAAGGGGAAGTCATTGTTACCACCATCCCACAGAACGATGTCGCAACCGTCGGGATCGTTTTCAGCACCTGCCATTTCAACCCACTTGCCAGTTTGAGGATCTTTGGTCTTGCCACCCTTCAGGATAGCTTCATAGTCAACACCAGCGTAGATAACGTTTCTCTTGGTTACTACATGGGGTTCGTACTCTTCCATCTCTTCGATGGTGCAGTTTTGATATTTGAGGTCATCAACCGTGGCGAAACGTTGAACGATCTGATTGTTCAAATCGGGGTCGTACGGCATGGGGTGACGAACGGCAACCACTCTCAAACCTTTAGCAACCAAATATTCGATAATCTTACGAGAGGTCTGTGATTTACCGCAACCAGTACGGGTAGCGCCAACGGCAATCACGGGCTTGCTCGATGGAATCATGGTATCGTTAGGACCGAGGAGCATGAAAGATGCGCCGGCAGCATTTACGATAGCACTGATTTTCATCACATACGGATAGGGTTTGTCGCTGTATGCAAATACGCAGTCATGAACGTTATACTTCTTGATAAGTTCGGTAAGCATTGATTCGGGATAAATGCGAATGCCTTCCGGATAGAGGTCTTCACCAGCTAATTCTTTAGGATACCAACGGTCGTCGATGCCAGGAATCTGTTCTGCTGTGAAAGCTACAACGTTGTAATGATCGTTGTGACGGAAAAAGGTGTTAAAGTTGTGGAAGTCTCTTCCAGCTGCACCAATGATAATGACATTTCTTTTCATACTACTTATATTTTTTAAGTTAATTATTTGGTATTCCGCATAAAAGACTGTAAAACATTGCTATATGCAAACATTTTACCCCGTCTGAATTTGTTTCGCAAATTTACAAAAAAATTCCGCTCAAAAAAATATCTTCAACAACAAAATTTTTTTGTGGAAATGATAAAAAGAAGGGGCGAATAGTCATTCGCCCCTATCACTGTTATTTTTTCTTATTCTTTTTCGATTTGTTTGCTTTGGCGTCGCCTTGCAACTGAAATTTGATGGGAATGTT
>DBXU01000059.1:0-145 GCA_002310075.1 Bacteroidales bacterium UBA1204
TCCAGTTGGGGACGATGTCGGCGGTGGCGTCGAGGAACATGGCGGCAATCTGGTTGAGCACTTGTCCCTTATACGGGATGCCCTTGGGAAGGATGACATCGAATGCAGAGATGCGGTCAGTGGCGACCATCACCATGTATTCGTC
>DBXU01000059.1:214-10853 GCA_002310075.1 Bacteroidales bacterium UBA1204
TAATCTGTTCTGGTTAATGCGTTCATTATATGCAGTTGTTTAGTTGTTCAGTTGTTCAGTTGGCAGTTGTTCGGTTGGCTCCTCTTCTTCGTGGTGCTTCTTATAAGCATTGATGATGTCTGTCACCAATTTGTGTCGCACCACATCTTTGTCATCCAGATAGATGAATTCGATGCCTTTCACATCCTTTAAAACCTCCATGGCTTGAGGAAGTCCCGAGGGCGTCTTAGGTGGCAGGTCAATTTGTGTGATGTCGCCGGTGACGATGAACTTGGCCGAGCGTCCCATGCGGGTGAGAAACATCTTCAGCTGGCTACGAGTAGCGTTTTGGGCTTCGTCGAGGATGACGAAGGCATGATCGAGAGTGCGGCCGCGCATGAAGGCCAAAGGCGCAATTTCGATGGTGTGGTCTTCGAGGTAACCCTCCAGTTTGGTGCTAGGGATCATGTCGCGCAGGGCATCATAGAGAGGTTGAAGATATGGGTCGAGCTTGTCCTTGAGGTCGCCGGGGAGGAATCCAAGGTGCTCGTCGGCTTCGACGGCTGGACGTGTCAAGATGATCCTTCTCACTTGTTTGGCCTTTAATGCTCTGACGGCCAATGCCACGGCGGTATAGGTCTTGCCCGTTCCAGCGGGGCCGATGGCAAAGATTAAATCCTTTTGTTCGGAGGCAGACACCATGCGTTTCTGGTTGGCGGTGATGGCCTTGACAGGTACACCACTGCGCCCGAAGACCAACACGTCACTTTCCGACATTTTTTGTTGTAACTCGCTGTCGGTAGCCGACATCATCACGTCTTCTACGGTTTGTGCGGTTAGTTTGCCAATGCGCTCCAACTGCATCATCAGGGTCTCGTAGCGACTGGCGAAATATTCTATCTCATCGTCATCGCCAATCACTTTTACGAAGTCGCCGCGAGCGATGATTTTGAGTTTGGGAAACATGCTTTTCACAAGCTCCAGATACTTGTCGTTGGGCCCATGGAGTTCCTTGGGATCCACATTGTCGATTTGAAGAATCTGTTCTGCCATTGTCGGTTATTTGCTCGCAAAGATAGTTTTTTTTGAGGACATACTTCCATCCTTTTGACGGGAATAAAAAAATGAATAAAAAAACAAAAATTGTTTCGTTCAATTGACATAAATGCTATACCTTTGCAACATCACTCACAGGGGGACGAGACTATATGGCAATCATCACATTAACAAGCGATTGGGGTAGCACCGATTATTATGCTGCTGCGGTAAAAGGCGCCCTGTTGTCTCGTTTGCCGAATGCCACCATCGTTGACATTACACACGAAATAGAACCATACAACATCTCACAAGCCGGTTTTACCCTGAAAAACTGTTATCGTAGTTTTCCGCCAGGTACCATTCATATCATTGCTGTTGACACAATAGAATCCTTGGAAAACCCTCATGTCGTTGTCAAGGCTGAAGGACAGTATTTCATCTCTACTGATAATGGTATTTTTAGTCATATCCTCGATGGGAAGTTTGACGAGGCAGTGATCATCGACGTTCCCCAAGATACCGACTTCTTCACTTTTGCCGCACGTGACCGTTTTGCCAAAGTGGCAGTGATGATCGCCAATGGAGAGCCCTTGTCGAACATTGGCGCGCGTCGGGAACAACTGAATCGGGGAGGAGCCTTCTGCGCCGTCACGCATGGCAATACCATCGAAGGTGTAGTGATGTATATCGATTCCTATGAGAATCTGATTACCAATATATCAAAAGAAGTGTTTGAGGCCGAACGTCGTGGTCGCGACTTTACCATCATGGTGAAAGGCGATTTGTATACTGTCGACAAAATCTCCGACAGTTATCTCGATGTCGACATCGTCGACTTGGTGGCCATCTTTGGCACACACGGCTATCTTGAGCTAGCTTTAAACAAGGCGCCTTTGGCCTCGCTTTGTGGCATCGAGCTGGCCTCCGTCATCAAGGTGGTGTTTCACGATGACAAGCCTCTGCCCCCCACGGGATCATTGTTTTAAAGACTCCTTGTTTTTTAATAGAACAAGCTGGAACACCTTCCAAAGAATCAACCCAACCAGAATACCTAAAACGGCACCACAGAAGATGTCGCCAGGGTAATGGAATCCCAGATAAATACGGCTGTAGCTTGAGATGAAAGCCCAAAGGTAAAGCACGATCCCTACCCTTGCCCGATTTTTACGTATGGCTGCCGTCATGAAAGCCGCTATGGCAAAGGTGTTGGCGGCATGGGAAGACACGAATCCGTATTTCCCGCCTGCCATACCTTTAGGAAGATATATCAAGTTTTGAAGATCGACATTGTAGCATGGCCTCAAACGTTGAAAGAGAGGTTTGCAGACATGGGCGGAGAGCTGGTCGGAACATAGAACGACTATCCCTAAGGCGATAAAAATCCACCAACAACGTTTGCCGTATTGTTTCACCGTCCAATATATCATCAAAAGATAGAGAGGCAGCCAGACCCACATCTGGGTGACGGCAATCATCACCTTATCCATCCAATCGGTGTGAAGACCATTGAGGAAAAGGAAAAAACGTTCGTCAAGGGTGCCGAGTGCTTCCATGGCCTTTTACGTTGATCACCAATCTTCTTCCTCGTCGGCTTTGTTCAGCGTCAGCCAAATCAAATCCTTCAGCTCGTCGATGCCCTTGCCGGCAACGGAACTGATGAAGACATGCGGGACCTTCTTGGGAAGGTGCTTTTTGATTTCCTTGATGGTGTCGTCGTCCACCAAGTCGCACTTCGTGACAGCGAGGATGCGGTCTTTGTCCATCAGCTCGGGGTTGTATTTCTTCAACTCGTTGAGCAGAATGTCGTATTCTTTTTTCACATCTTCGCTGATGGCAGGCACCATAAACAATAGGGTCGAGTTTCTCTCGATATGTTTTAGGAATCTGATGCCAAGCCCTTTGCCTTCGGCAGCGCCTTCGATGATGCCTGGGATGTCGGCCATGACGAAACTGCGGTGGCCTCGATAGCTGACGATGCCCAGGTTGGGCACAAGGGTGGTGAAGGGATAGTCGGCAATCTCGGGTTTGGCTGCTGAGACAACAGACAGCAAGGTGGACTTGCCGGCGTTGGGGAAGCCGACCAATCCGACATCGGCCAGCAGTTTCAGCTCCAAGGTGATCCATTCCTCTTGGTTGGGCTCGCCAGGTTGGGCAAACTTGGGCGCTTGTTGGGTGGCTGTCTTGAAGAAGGCGTTGCCCTTGCCGCCGCGACCTCCTTTAAGGAGCACCACGGTCTGACCGTCTTCTGTGATTTCGCCCATCATGGTATGGTCTTCCGAGCGATAGGCCACTGTGCCCAAAGGCACGTCGATGAAGACATCGTCGCCGGCAGCACCGGTGAGTTGGTTTCTGCCTCCGGGCACGCCGTCACCAGCAAAGATGTGCTTGGTGTAACGCAGGTGGAGCAGGGTCCATAGCTGGGCATTGCCCCTCAATACGACGTTGCCGCCGCGTCCCCCATCACCACCGTCGGGACCTCCTTTTGGGATGTATTTCTCGCGACGGAAATGCAACGACCCCGAACCTCCTTTGCCTGAACGGCAGAATATCTTGACGTAATCAACAAAATTTGAGTTCATTGTCTCGGTTTTTTTCGTTAAAACTCATCGATGTATTCGATGCTTTCGTCACCTTCCGACTGCCAACAGTTGAAGTCGAGATCCACGCCGGGCGCATAGGGCTTCGGGAAGTCGCCCTTGCTGATGTTAAGGTCAGAATCGTTGTACACTTTCTTCATATACATGGCCCAGATGGGCAATGCCGTGTGGGAGCCTTGACCTAAGCGGGTGGAGCGGAAGTGTACGCTGCGGTCCTCGGCGCCAACCCAAACGCCTGTGGTGAGGTCGGGAGTGATGCCCATGAAGTAACCGTCGCTGTTTTTCTGCGTGGTGCCGGTCTTGCCTGCAATGGGGTTGTTGAAGCCATACAGCGAACGCAGACGAATACCAGTGCCACTTTGCACCACGCCTTTCATCAGCTCGACCATCTTATAGGCAGTCACTTCGCTCATGGCCTCCGACTCTTCGGGGCTGAAACGTTGGATGACGTTGCCGTTCTTGTCTTCGATCTTCGTGATGAACATGGGTTTGACATAGACGCCTTGGTTGGCGAAGGTGCTCATGGCGCCGACCATCTCGATGAGTTTCAAGTCGCAAACACCCAGGCATATGGAGGGCACAGCGTCGATAGGTGACTCAACGCCCATGCGACGTGCCATGCTGATGACCGCCTCAGGGCCGAATTGGTTCATCAGATAGGCAGAGATCCAGTTGTTCGACTGAGCCAATGCGTTTTTCAACGAAATCTCGCCGCCTCCGCCGCCCGAGTTACCTGGTGACCAGATACGTCCGTCAGGAAGCTGGATGTTGTATGGGATGTTGGGGATTCTTGTACAAGGTGTGTATTCGCCTTCCTGCATCGCCAATGAATAGACAAAGGGCTTGAACGTGGAACCCACCTGACGGCGGGCTTGTGTGACATGGTCGTATTTGAAGAAACGGTAGTCCAAACCGCCTACATAGGCTTTCACATGACCCGTGTGTGATTCGATGGAGATCAAGCTGGCCTGCAGGAACCACTTGTAGTATCGGATGGAATCCATGGGCGACATGACCGTGTCGATGGGGCCGTTCCACGAGAAGAGGGTCATGGGAACGGGACGGTTGAATTCAGCCAAAATGGAATCCCAGCACACGCCTTCTTCCTTAAGGGAACGATAACGCTCGGTACGTTTCACTGACGTCTCCATGATGTGGTCGATTTCATCGGCAGTGATGTTGGAGAAAGGAGCGTTCTTATAACCTTTCCAATGGTTGAAGAACATAGGCTGCAGCTCTTTGCCCATGAATTCGCTGACGGCTTCTTCGGCATACCGCTGCATACGCGAGTCGATGGTCGTATAAATCTTAAGGCCGTCGCGGTAGATGTTATAGGGTTTGCCGTCGAAGTTCTTGGTGTTTTTCGCCCATTCGTTGAGCTCGCCTCTCAGGAACTCACGGAAGTAGGTGGCTTGTCCCGTGTTGTGGTCCATGATGCCGAAATGCGACATGTCGAGAGGAATCTGTGAGATAGAGTCGCATTCTGCTTGGGTGATGAAACCGTTCTCGGCCATTTTTTGGAGTACGAGGTTGCGTCGGTTCAACGAGCGTTCGGGGTTGCGGATGGGACTGAAACGGGTGGGGGCGTTGACGACGCCTGCCATCAAGGCCGACTCTTCGATGCTGAGCTGTTTCGGGGTCTTGTCGAAGAAGGTCTTTGCGGCAGAGCGTATGCCGAAGGCGTTGTGTCCAAAGGCCACCGTGTTAAGGTACATGGCGATGATCTCCTCCTTTGAGTAGTTGTGCTCAAGCTTGGTGGCGGTAATCCATTCTTGGAATTTACGCAAGACCAATCTGGGGGTACTCAGGTTCTCGCCACGTGGGAAGAGGTTCTTGGCCAGTTGCTGGGTGATGGTGCTGCCGCCGCCTTTCTTCTTACCTGTGAGGACGCCAAACGCCACACGGAACAAAGCCTTCTCGTCGATGCCGGAGTGCTCGGTGAAACGTTCGTCTTCGATGCTGATCAGCGCCTCAGGAAGGTAAGGCGACAGCTCGCTGTAACGCACATTGGAACGGTTTTCCACGTAATAGGAGCCAAGCAGCTTGCCATCGCAAGAGTAGATCTCGGTGGCAAGGTTGGTTTTGGGATTCTCCAGCTCGTCGAAGGTGGGCATGGTACCAAAGATGCCGGTGGCCACACAGATGAAAAACAGGATGAGGAACGCCAGCAAGCCTCCAAAGGCAATCCATAGTTTCTGGACAGCTGTTTTCGGCTTCTTGCCAGCTTTTTTCTTGTTGTTATCGTTCATGTCTTATTTTTTTTCGATGAATAGTCCAATATCTGAAATGCCCTTAAGCACGGGTTCGCGCATGGCCTGTTCGATTTCGAAATGGTATGAGCCTGTCAGAGGGAAGCGTAGGTTGTCGTTCAGCGGGATGCGAAGGTCACGCATGCTGCCGCTACTTTTCCCGATCCACCGTCCTTCAGGTGTGGCCAAGGTGCACTCTATCGTGTCGTGAGTGAGGTTGCCATTGGGCATTCGGGTGTGTAGAAAGACGAACAGGTTGCTGTATCGGTAGTTTTCCAGATGACGCAGTTCAAGGCCGAAGACGTAGCCGTTGATGGTGTCGTCGACATCGACGTCGAAGCCGACCTTTTCTTCTTGACGCCATTCGGCTTCAGGGATGATGGTGCGCTTGTTGAATGAAGTGTCGGTGCACGACGCTACGCCTAATGCCAAGCCGATTCCGATGATCCAGTTGAATGCTTTTTTCATGTCAGATCGCTTTAGTCACTCATCTTCTTAAGGTCAGCCTCGCCATAACCTTCGTTGGTGTTGGTGTGGGCTTCCGTAGTCACGGCGTAGTCTTCAAGACATTCGGGCATCTGTCCTTTCTTGTTCAAGGCGATGATTTCTTTCACCTTGTCGACGGGAATAGCCATTATATTGCCTTTGTCGTTGGTATAGGAATACCACATGATGCCTTTGAAGACGTCGTTTTTCTGGTGTATGGCATCGCCGCTTTTGAATTTCAGGACGATGTCGGGGTCCGAGAAGCTCTTCAAGGCTTCCACATAGGCTTCGTATTCGAAGTTGAGGCAGCATTTCAGTTTGCCACATTGGCCGGCCAGCTTTTGTGGGTTGGGGGAGAGTTGCTGCACACGGGCCACCCCGGTCGTAACGGATTGGAAATTGGAAATCCAGGAGGCGCAGCAGAGCTCGCGGCCACATGAGCCTATGCCGCCCAACTTGGCCGATTCCTGGCGCACGCCAATTTGTCGCATCTCGACCCTGACGCGGAATTCTTCCGCCAGTTTCTTGATGAGTTCGCGGAAATCGACACGGCCGTCGGCGGTATAGTAGAAGATGGCTTTCGTCTTGTCGCCCTGGTATTCCACATCGTTGAGTTTCATCTCCAAGCCGAGGTTCTCGGCGATGACGCGGGTGCGCGACAGGGTGTCTTTTTCCAATTTGATGGCAGACAGCCATTTCTCCACGTCGTTAGCCCTCGCACGGCGATAGATGGACTTCATCTCGTTGATTGGCGTGCGGAAATGCTTGCGTTTCATCTGACGCTCCACAATCTCGCCCAACAAGGTGACGATGCCGATATCGTGGCCTATGGCAGCCTCAACAGCCACCAACTCGCCTACTTCAAGGTTGAGGTCTTCAGGGTACACGAAATAGTCCTTGCGGTCGTTCTTGAAACGGACCTCCGCCAAACAAACATTTCCTTCCACATTCTGACCTTCATAGTCCTTCAGCCAGTCGAACTGGTTCAGCTTGCAGCGGCCGCAAGAAAGCACCTTTTGCCCTGGAGCATACTCTTCGCTGAGCTGACAACCTCTGTGCAATAAAGGGTCGTCAAAGTTGCTGTTTTCTGTTTTATATTGATTGTCAGTCATTTGCAAAATTCAATTATTATGATGTGTATAAACTGCAAAAGTACAAAAAAAAACTATATCTTTGTGGCCGAAATTGATGAATACATAAGTTTAACCATAAAAAATATGTCATTATGAAAAAAGGAATTCTCGTAATCCTTGCCCTTTTGGTACTTGCCGTCATTTGGGGCGTGGGCGTTTACAACGGACTGGTCACCAAGCAAGAGGCCGTCGAAACCGCCGTGGGTAACATCCAAACGGCCTATCAGAAGCGTGCCGACCTGATCCCCAACCTGGTCGCCACGGTGAAAAACTATGCCGAATACGAGGCTGGCACCCTGACCGCGGTGGTCGAGGCAAGAGCCAAGGCGACTGCCACCACCCTTGATGCCAAGAACCTCACAGAGGAAAACATGAAGGCTTTCCAAGCCGCTCAGGACGAGATGTCGGGCGCCTTGTCGCGCTTGCTGGTCACGGTGGAACAATATCCCGACCTGAAAGCCAATCAGAATTACCTCGACCTCCAGTCGCAACTCGAGGCATGCGAAAACAACATCGCCAATGCCAGAAGAGAGTTTAACGACACGGCCAAGGCCTACAATACCGCCATCCGTCGTTTCCCGGCCAACATCCTCGCCGGCATGTTCGGTTTCGACAAGAAGCCTTATTTCGAGGCCTCCGAAGCCGCTCAGGAAGCGCCCGATGTGAAGGGACTCTTCGAGTAAAAAAACGAAAAAAACTCTTGCGCTGTTTTTTCTAATCCACTATTTTTGCGGCTTTTAAAAGAACGCAATTATGTGTGGAATCGTTGCATACGTGGGTCGGCAAGAGGCCTATCCCATCCTCATCGAGGGCTTGAAACGCCTCGAGTATCGTGGTTATGACAGCGCCGGCGTGGCGCTGCTCAACGAAGCCGACCAACTCAATATCTATAAAGCTAAAGGCAAGGTCTCCGACTTGGAGGCCTTTGCTTCTTCTAAGGATGTCAGCGGGCACATCGGCATCGCCCACACCCGCTGGGCGACCCATGGCGAACCCAACCAGGTGAATGCACACCCGCATCGCTCACAGTCGGGCAACTTGGCCTTGATCCATAACGGCATCATCGAGAACTACCTGAGCCTTCGCAAGGAATTGGAAAAACGCGGTTTTTCCTTCCTTTCTTCGACCGACACGGAAGTGCTCACCAATCTTATCGAGGACGTGCAACAAAGTGAGCATGTGGATCTGTTTGAGGCCGTGCGCATCGCCTTGAACCATGTGGTGGGCGCCTATGCCATCGCCATCGTGGAGAAAGGCCATCCCGACGAGCTGATCGCCGCGCGAAAAGGTAGCCCCATGGTGATTGGTATTGGCGAGGACGAGTATTACATTGCCTCGGATGCCACCCCCATCGTGGGCCGCACGCAAAAAGTGGTCTATCTCGAAGATGAGCAAGTGGTCAGGATCAAGCTGGGCGAGGAGTTGCATATCAAGACCATCCATGACGTGGAAGCCATCCCTTATGTGCAGGAGCTGAAGATGAACCTCGACAGCATCGAGAAGGCGGGCTTCGACCACTTCATGATGAAGGAAATCTATGAGCAGCCCACCATCGTGCGCGACACCATGCGCGGCCGCCTCCATCCCGAAGCCAACACCGTGCGTTTGGGAGGCATACAACAATACGAGAAGCAGCTTCTGTATGCCGACAACATCGTCTTTGTGGCCTGTGGCACCTCATGGCATGCCAGCTTGGTGGGCAGTTATCTCATCGAGAAGCTGGCCAAAATCCGTGTCAAGGTGGAGTATGCCTCCGAGTTCCGTTACCGCGACCCTGTGGTGACGCCTCACGACGTGGTGATTGCCGTGTCGCAGTCGGGCGAGACGGCCGACACTTTGGCGGCCATCCAGCTGGCGAAGGAGAAAGGCGCTGTCGTGTTAGGCATTTGCAACGTCATCGGCTCCTCCATTTCAAGGGCTACGGATGCCGGCATCTATACGCATGCTGGTCCGGAAATCGGCGTGGCTTCCACCAAGGCGTTCACCTCGCAGGTGACGGTGATGGCGATGTTGGCCTTGCGCTTGGCCGAACTGAAAGGGTCGATGAAGGACGAAGAACGGCTCGCCTTTATACAAGAGCTCGACCGCATTCCCGAAAAGATACAATGGACTCTCGACCACAGCGGACACGTTAAAGACATCGCTGCAAAATATAAGGATGTGCACAACATGCTGTATCTCGGACGTTTGCAAAACTACCCCGTCGCCCTCGAAGGCGCTTTGAAGCTGAAGGAGATCTCCTATATCCATGCCGAGGGCTATCCTGCTGCCGAGATGAAACACGGCCCCATCGCGTTGATAGACAAGGATATGCCTGTGGTCTTCATCGCCACCAACCACAGCACCTATGAAAAAGTGCTCAGCAACATCCAGGAGGTGAAGGCGCGCAATGGCAAGATTATTGCCGTGGTGAGCGAGAAAGACGTGTTGGCCCGTCGCATGGCCGACTATGTCATCGAGATTCCCGAGACGGAATGCCTCTACTCTCCGTTGCTGGCGACGGTGCCATTGCAGATCCTCGCTTATCACATCGCCGTGATGCGCGGCTGCAATGTTGACCAACCCCGCAATTTGGCCAAATCGGTCACCGTGGAATAGCCCAAAACGAGCTTCTTTTTATCCCAGATTTCAGTGACGAAAGGAAATTTTCGTCACCATTTCGGCTTTTTCGTCACTAAAAACGCCGTTTTTGTCCCAAATCACGTTTTTTCGTCACTTTTTCAGAATGTTCGTAACATTGTTCTATGGCGTCGCTTGGACCATGGTATTTTTGCTTTGTAAAAAAGAGAAAAAGAAAAGAGATGAAAAAAAAGATTTGCACATTTGGCGATTCGATCATGCGGGGTGTTGTGTCGGACGAGAAGGGTGTCGACGGGAAGCCGATTTATAAGGTGTCGGACATGGGGTTTGTGAACCGCTGCGAGCAAAAGTTGGGCGTCAGGATCCTGAATTTTTCCTGTTTTGGCAGCACCACCTCCCAGGGCATGAAGTATATCAACCGTTATGAAGACCAGGTTAAGGATAGCGATATAGCTGTGTTTGAATATGGTGGCAACGACTGTGACTTCGATTGGAAGTCGGTGGCTGCTGATCCTATGAAGTTTCATGAGCCAAAGGTGACTTTGCACCGCTTTGTGCAACAGTATAAGGCGTTGAT
>DBXU01000059.1:10903-23484 GCA_002310075.1 Bacteroidales bacterium UBA1204
GACCCTGACCGTTTCTTTGAGTTTTTGTCGATAGGGTTGAACAAGGACAACATCCTCAGTTGGTTGGGAGGTAAGACGATGCGCATCTACCAATGGCATGAGATGTACAATGTTGAGTTGTTCAAAATGGCGCGAGCCTTGCGGGTTCCCATCATCGACATCACCACACCTTTCCTCGAAACGGTCAACTATGGCGATTACCTTTGCTGCGACGGTATCCATCCCAACGAGCGAGGTCATGCCTTGATTGCCGATGCTGTTTCTGACACGGCTTCGCAGCTTATGGGCTGAGGGCAAAACACAAAAGGGATCGGGCATTGTGTCCGGCAAAAACAATTTCCATATCCGTTTTACATTTTCGTTTTTGTTGGGGCGCAATGCCTACGATTCCCTCATTGAGTCCTCTTTATTGAACGAAATCGGGTCTCAATACGAGATGATGGAACAATTTGATAGTGCAGATTGTTACTATTGTAGAGCCATCGCTGTTTTAGGTGATACCAACACTCTCCTATATCGTGATATTGCTTTTCATCAAACCTATCTGGAGTATAAAAAAGATAGTTGCCAAGCGGATGATGCATTAAGCCGTCTTCACCAGTTGCTCTCGAAGTCTGAGACTGATTCAGAAAAACAAGCTCGGTGTTTGAGTATTGGTGAGTTGTATTATGACAATAAACTTTATGATTCTGCGAAGGTTTATTTGGAAAGCGTCTATTATGGAAACACAAGTGTAAACTCTAAGAAACAGGCTGCAGAGTGGTTGGTGGATATTTGCAAGGAGCTGTCTTTGAATGATCGGGCTTTTGATTATGCGTGTTTCCTGGTGCCGTTCTCAAATCTTGAAGAGAACCTGGGTGATATCAAGTCGCAATTGACAGAGCTTTACACTTCATACAAGAAAAAACTATTAATTCAACAACGCATCGAAAAAGAGAAACAAACAAAACTCTTTGCGATAGTTTTTGTTGGGTTATTATCAGTAATAATCGTGACAACGTCCCTTTACCATCGGAATAAGCGAAAAAGATTGGATATTAAGGCACAATTTGAATCCGAAAGCTATACCCATCAAGTACAGCAAGCTGCTTTGTCGAGTAGATTAAGGCAAAGCAACCAAAAAGTTCGCGAGCTGAAGGAACAAATGCGCAAACAAGATGCAGTATCTTTTACGAGACGAGGGGACGTGTCTGCCACGTTTAACGAAGAGCCAGTGTGCCGTCTTATCATGGAAAGGGTGAACGTGGGTAATTTCATGTCACAAATGGATTGCACGATCTACAAGGAATATGCCTTGAGCAAGGAGCAACTTATGGACTTGCGCAAGGCTGCCGATCTCCACTTCAACGATTTCACCACACGTCTTTGCAAAGCGTTCCCGGAACTTACCAATAGCGATCTTGACTATTGCTGCCTGTATCTACTAGGTCTTACAGATGCAGATATCTCCGCATTGATGCAACGGGCATATAATACCATCAACGAACGGAGTGGTAAGTTGAAAAGGGTAATCGGTGTCGAAAAGACGCTTTCAGGCGCTTTGATAAGCTTTGCTAACGAATCACAAAACGGTGATTGTCAAGACGTTTTCTGAAAATCCGAACAAATCCGAACATGGTTTTTCTTGACAGCATTTTGGTGTTGTCATAATTTTGCTTGACAAGACTATCGTTATAGTAATTAGTTTAGTATCTTTGCCTTCAAAACAATCTAAAAACCAAACACTATGAAAAAGATCATCTTAACACTAGTCATTTTGGCCGGCTTCGCGGTGCAAGCCCTGGCCTACGATTTCCAGTCGGGGAATCTGCTTTACACGATCATCAGCACCGATCCGCCCTGCGTAAGTCTCAGCGGCCATGCCGACGGGACCGATGCACAGGGCGAGCTTGTCATCCCTGAGACGGTGGAAAACGACGGAGTCATATACACCGTTACTGAAATCGGAAGAAAGGCGTTTTACAGGTGTAGCAACTTAACAGGGGAGTTGGTGATTCCAAATACCATAACCTATATTTTCATTGAAGCCTTCACCGATTGCACGGGGCTTACCGGAAGTCTCGTCATTCCCGACAATATCGTCGAAATAGGAACCGAAATACTTCCAACCACATTCTATGGAGCTTTTGAAGGGTGTACGGGGTTCACCAACCTTGTTTTGGGCGGGTCTGTGCAAAAAATCGGCTGCAAATGTTTTTATGGTTGCTCTGGCTTTACGGGTCCCCTTATACTTCCTCAAGGAATTCAGGAAATCGGGGTTTGTGCGTTTGTGGGATGCTCGGGGTTCAATGGGGAACTGGTGTTGCCTTCATCACTGAAAAGAATACACGAAGGAGCTTTTGAGGACTGCACAGGCTTCACGGGAACCTTGATTATTCCTGAAACAATCGATCGCATTGGATATGGAGCGTTTAGAAGAGACAAAGGCATTGAAAACATCATTTTGCCAAGCCGATATGTTTTTGCCGGTGATAGTTTGGACAATAATCGCGGTTACCATGTGTTTTCAGGTTGCACAGGCCTTACTTCCGTTGAAATACCAGAAGGCTGGGAGAATACATCGGATGGTACGTTCGAGAAGTGCACAAATCTGAGGTCTGTCCGTCTTCCGCAAAGCTTGAAGAGAATTGGGTCGGATTGCTTTGATTCTTGCACGAGCCTTTCGGAGATTAATGTTCCTGAAGGAGTGACGCAGATAGGTGCCAAAGCTTTTTTCAATTGCGAGAGGCTTGCCGAGTTCGTCTTTCCTGATAGCCTGACAGTAATTGGAGCGGGCGCTTTTTCTCATTGTACGAGTCTTACGGGAAATTTGTCTATTCCAGACCTTGTTGAGGAGATTATGTTCTATACCTTTAATTCTTGTATCGGTTACAACAGTCTTGTCATTGGTAAATCAGTGAATCGGATTGCCGAGCAGGCTTTTGAAAATACTCAATTAGAGAAAATCATTATCAAGGCAACCACTCCGCCAGAATTGAAACGCTTTACGAACGCATGGCATTTCCCGTCCGACATTCCCATCACCGTCCCATGCGGCACTCTGGAGGCCTACCGGAATGCCGAGGGCTGGAGCGAGTTCACGAACATGCACGAAGGTCCCGCCCTCTTGCTTTCCGTTGTTTCGGAGAATGAGGGCTACGGAAGTGTCAGGGTCCTGAAGGAGGCCACCTGCGAGGACGTCTCCGTTGAAGTGGAGGCCCTGCCCAACGAGGGCTGCGCCTTCCTTTATTGGGAAGCCAATGGGGTGCAGGTTTCAAGTGATAATCCATATCGCTTTGTGCTCGAGGAAGACACGGAACTGGTCGCTAGGTTTTCGGGGGCTGGCTTGGATGAAATGGATCCCTCGGTCTGTTTCTACCCCAACCCCACCACAGGCATGGTCACCGTCAGGGGCGAGGGCTTGAGCCAGGCCGTGGTCACCGACCTGCTCGGGCAGCAGGTGCTCAGCGTGCAGGGCGAAGGCGACGAGCTGCAAATCGACATGACGGCCCTGCCGGCTGGCGTCTACCTCGTCACCGTCACTGACCGCAACGGCCGCAAGTGCGTCCGCAAGGCGGTGAGGGAATAAACTTTGCAAATCAGCAGGAACAAGGGAATCGTGGCCTTCAACGAAAAACCCTAGCCGAACGTTTTGGGCATTCAAAAAATACGTACCTTTGCGCTATGATATTTGAAAAATGAATAGCAAGAAGATACATAAAGTATTGATTGCCAACAGAGGAGAGATTGCCGTCCGCATCATTAAAACCTTGCGCAAACTGCATATTGCCTCCGTGGCCATCTTTGCCGACAACGATGCCAGTGCTTTGCACCGTCGCATGGCCGACGAGGCTTATCCCTTGGGCAACGGCGCATTGAAAGACACATACCTCAATGTCCATAAAATCATCGACGCCGCCTTGGACTCAGGCTCCGACGCCATCCACCCCGGTTATGGCTTCCTCTCCGAGAGCCCCGAGTTGGCCGAAGCCTGCGAAGCCAACAACCTCATCTTCATCGGCCCCGATGCCAATGCAATGCGGCTGATGGGCAACAAGATAGAAGCCCGCAAAATCGCTGTCAAAAACGGCATCCCCGTCACCTTCGGCATGATGGGCAGCCACGAGGAGATCCTCCAAAAGGCCGACACCCTGCCTTATCCTGTCCTGATCAAAGCAGCAGCAGGTGGTGGCGGCAAGGGGATGCACATCGTTTGGGAGAAAGACGACTTGCTTAATGAGCTGCAACGCGCCTCGCGCGAAGCAGAGAAATACTTTGGCGACGGCACGGTCTTCGTCGAGCAATATATCGAAAACCCGCGTCATATCGAAGTGCAGGTGCTGGCCGACCATTTCGGGAATACCATCCATCTGCATGAACGCGAGTGTACCATACAACGACGCTATCAAAAGATTATCGAAGAGTCGCCATCGCCGACTTTGACAGAAGAAAAACGCCAACAGATTTGCGATACCGCAGTGAAGCTGTGCAAAGCCATCGGTTATCGCAACGCCGGTACGGTTGAGTTTTTGGTCGACAAGGCCATGAACTTCTATTTCTTGGAGATGAACACCCGCATCCAGGTGGAGCATCCCGTGACGGAGATGCGCACGGGCATCGATATTGTCGAGGAACAGATCCGCATCGCACGAGGCAAGGAGATGGGCTGGACACAAGAGATGATTCAACCTCAAGGCCATGCCATAGAACTGCGTATCTATGCCGAAGACCCCACCAACGGCTTTTTGCCTACCCCAGGCAAAGTGACGGCCTACCATGAGCCACAGGTGCGCGGCGCTCGCGTCGACAGCAGCATCGATGGAACTTGCACCATCTCAGAAGCATACGACCCGATGATCGCCAAGCTGACCTGCCATGGCAAAGACCGACAGAATGCACTCGAAACAGCACAACATGCCTTGAAAGAGTTCATCATACAAGGCCTTACGACCAATAAAGCCTATTTGTGGGAGGTGATTAAGAACGAGGATTTCGTGGCAAACCACATCGACACCGCTTTCTGCAATACCCATCAGCAAGACCTGTTAAAGGCTTTGGAAAACAGTCGTAACAACTTGAATGTAAATGATATCGCAATTTCATTTTTGATGTATGACTTCTGCAAGAAGCAGGTCGAGCAGTGTCCCGAAAACGTGTGGGAACAAATCGGCTATTGGCGCTACCACATGCACCTCACCGTCGACGTGGAGGGCAGTAGAATCCCTGTCAACATCTGTGCCGCTGAAGCCGGCAAGATCAAAGGAAAAGTGGGTGAGACGCCTTTCCAAGTCGAGTTTATCCAATACGACAACAAGCAGATGAAGATCCTGCTGAATGGCAGGACCGAAACTGTGTATTGCTCTGTCAACGATGAGCATAAAACCATCGTCAACTTCCACGGCCTCAATTTCACTTGTTTCCGAACCGACCAGTTGAATGACACGCAAGACTATTCGTGTAAGGAGACCATCAACGACAAGTCGAAGCTGGTGTCGCCCATGCCTGGTAAGGTGGTGAAGATCAATGTCAAGGAAGGAGAAGAAGTGGGCGAGGGGACGATCATGATGGTGGTGGAGGCCATGAAGATGGAGAACAACATCATGGCTTCGGGCAGGGCCACGGTGAAGCGGATCCTCGTGGAGGAGGGCCAGATGGTGGACAATAAAATGCAGCTAATTGAGTTGGAATAAAAAAACACAACATACCATGAACTTTGACCTTACTAAAGAACAGGAAGCCCTCCGCCAGCGTGTGCGCGACTTCGCCGAACAGGAAGTGAAACCCGTGGCCCGCGAAAACGACGAGGACCAGCATTTCGACGTTGCCTTGACATTGAAGATGGCTGAACTGGGCCTTTTGGGCATGACTGTCCCCAAGGAATATGGCGGACAAGGCCTTGATAACTTGAGTTACATCATCGCCGTGGAGGAACTGGCCCGCGTCGACGGCTCCACGGCTGCCACCATCGCCGCTGACAACTCATTGGGCATAGGCCCCATCAAGGACTATGGCACTGAAGAGCAGAAACAACGCTATCTGCCTCGTCTGTGCAAGGACCGTCTTTGGGGCTTCGGACTGACGGAAGAAGACGCTGGCAGCGACTCGCGTGGCACCAAGACCACGGCCCAATATGACGGCACCCTCTGGCATCTTAACGGGTCAAAGATATTCATCACCAACAGCGCAACGCCGCTTACCTTAGGCACCACGGTGCAAGCTGTTTCTGGCCTGAAGGACGGCAAGCCTGAATTCACGGCGCTGCTCGTCGAAAACAAAAAAGAGGGATTCACCCAAACGCCCATGCACGACAAGATGATGTGGCGTGCCTCCAACACGGGCAAGCTCGTCTTCGACGACGTGCGCCTCGGCGACGATTGCATCCTCGGCAAGCCCGGCGAAGGATCCCATATCATGCTTGCCACCTTGGACTCAGGCCGACTTTCCATTGCGGCCATGGGACTGGGATGCGCACAAGGCGCTTACGAGATGGCCTTGGCTTATTCCAAGAAGCGTGTGCAGTTTGGCAAGCCCGTGTGCAAGTTCCAGGCTGTGAGCTTCAAGCTGGCCGACATGGCCGTGAAGATAGAAGCAGCACGCAACATGCTGTATCGTGCCTGCTGGCTTAAGGACCAACACCGTCCCTTTGGGATGGAGGCTGCAATGGCCAAGCTTTACTGCTCAGAGGTAGCCGCCGAGGTGTGCGACAACGCCGTCCAAGTGATGGGTGGCCATGGCCTGCTCAAGGAGTTCGACATGGAACGCTTCTACCGCGACCAACGCATCCTGCAGATCGGCGAAGGCACCTCCGAAATCCTCCGTTTGGTGATCTCACGTGCCATTGGATGCTGAATCAAGCAGCGGTCCCTGAGCCTGTCGAAGGGCCGCTTTTTTTGTATCATACTAATTTAAATATTATATCATGAAAATCAAGTATTTAGCAATTATCGCAGCCGTGGCACTTTTCGCCACCGCGTGCAACAACAAGAAGCCTGTACAGCCCCAAGAACCTGTGCAGGAGCAAACTGCCAACCTGTCGGACAAATACGCCGAGTACACCTTGACGACCGACATCAGCCATCTCAGCGAGAACGAACGCGAGATGTTGCCGCTACTCTTCGAAGCCGCCGATATCATGGACAACCTGTTCTGGATGGAAAACTATGGCGACAAAGAAGAACTTATGGCCAAGATTGGCGACAATGCTGACCTTAAGAAATTGGCTTCCATAGCCTATGGCCCATGGGATGGCCTCGATGGCAATAAGCCTTTCGTTGACGGCATTGGTGAGAAACCTGCCGGTGCACAGTTCTATCCCGCCGACATGACCGAGGAGGAGTGGAACACCTTTGACGACCCCAACAAGACCAGCCAGTACACAGTGATCGTTCGTGACGAAAACGGCAACCTGAAATGTGTATGGTATCACGACTACTTCGAGCAGCAGATCAAGAAAGCCGCTTCGCTGTTGGACGACGCCTCCGAACTGGCCGGCGATGAGGAGTTTGCCGAATACCTGCGCCTTCGTGCCAAGGCACTCCGCACTGACGACTACCTTGAAAGCGACATGCAGTGGATGGATGTCCGCAACAACAATATCGACATGGTGATTGGCCCCATCGAAAACTACACTGACGCTCGTTATGGCATCAAGGCCTCTCACGAAGCCTTTATCCTCGTCAAAGACCAGGAGTGGACCAAGCAACTGGCCCGTTATGCTTCTTTTGTTCCTGAATTGCAAAAGCAGTTGCCTGTGCCTGCTGAGTATAAAAAAGAGGTGCCTGGCTCCGATGTCGACCTGGCCGCCTATGATGTCGTCTACTATGCTGGCGACTGCAATGCCAACAGCAAGACCATCGCCATCAATTTGCCCAACGATGAGCGTGTGCAGCTGCAACGCGGCACCCGTAAACTCCAACTCAAGAACGCCATGCAGGCCAAATTCGACAAGATCCTGGAGCCTATTGCCAAGGAGCTGATGACGCCCGAATCGATGGATCATATCAAGTTTGACGCCTTCTTCTCCAACGTCATGTTCCACGAGACGGCACACGGCATGGGCATCAAGAACACCATCACGGGCAAGGGCACTGTTCGTGAGGCTTTGGGCAATCAGTACAATGCTCTTGAAGAAGCCAAAGCTGACGTGCTTGGCCTTTACCTTGTCACCAAGTTGGCTGAGATGGGCGAATACACCAACACCACCATGGAAGACAACTATACCACCTTCATGGCTGGCATCTTCCGCTCGGTGCGTTTCGGCGCTGCCAGTGCCCACGGCAAAGCCAATATGCTCACCTTCAACTATTTCCAAAACGAAGGTGCTTTCGTCCGCAACGAAGACGGTCGTTATGCCATCGACTTTGAAAAGATGAAGGCTGCTGTCGAGAAACTTGCTGGCGATATCCTCAAGCATCAAGGTGACGGCGACTACGAAGCCACCAAGGCTTGGATGGGTGAGATGAGTGTCATCAAACCTCAGCTGCAAGCTGACCTCGACCGTGTCAATGAGGCTGGTATCCCTGTCGACATCTACTACAACATGGGACCCGATGTGCTGTTGAAGTAATGGGTTTTGCCCGGCAGGGCATCAATCAGTTTTTGTGTATAAGCGTTAAGCGGATGTTCGAAGAGAGCATCCGCTTCGTTTATCTCTACGGGTTGGCCATTGTACATCACCACCACACGGTCGCTCATGAAACGTACCACGCTTAGGTCATGCGAGATGAAGATATAGGTGAGATGACGTTCCTCTTTTAGCCTGTTGAGGAGGTTCAAGACCTGGGCTTGTACCGACACATCCAAGGCCGACACCGATTCGTCGCAGATGATGAGGCGTGGGCTGACAGCCAAGGCGCGGGCGATGCAGATACGTTGCCGCTGTCCTCCTGAAAACTCATGCGGATAGCGGTCGTAATGCTCCGCTTGAAGGCCTACCTGTTCTAGAAGGTCGCAGACCCTATTCCGGCATCTCGTTCTGTCGGTCTCGATGTCGTGTACGATCATAGGCTCGGAGATGGCGTCGCCGATGGTGATTCGTGGATTAAGAGAGGAATAGGGGTCTTGGAATACGATCTGGGCTTGTTTGCGGAAGTCGCGGAGCGCCTGTCCTTTCAAGGCTGTCACCTCAATGCCGTCAAACCATATCTTGCCGCTCGTGGGTTCCGCCAAGCGAAGGATGCTACGCCCGAGGGTGGTCTTGCCGCAGCCCGACTCGCCCACAAGGCCGAGCGTCTCGCCTTCGTAAACTTCAAGGCTGACGTCGTCGACGGCCTTCACGTGGCTATACACGCGGCTGAAGACACCTTTACGGAGTGGGTACCATGTCTTCAAATGCTCTACTTTGAGAAGTGGCTCTTGGCTATACAGTTGCTGGAGATGGGCTTGCCGCTCCTCGTCGGAAATCTGTAGGTCATGCAAAATCTGCTCCTTGCCACCTTGCCATTGTCCGTCCAAAAACTCCTTGACGATGGGCAGGCGCTTGAGGCGTATGTTCATGGGAGGACGGCAGGCCAGCAGTCCCTGGGTGTAGGGGTGTTGCGGGTGGCTGAGGATCTGTTGCACCGTGCCACGCTCCAATATCTCGCCATCGTGCATTACTGCTACGTCGTCGGCGATTTCGGCCACCACACCGAGGTCGTGGGTGATGAAAATCATGCCCATGCCTGTCTCGGCTTGTAGCTTTCGAAGCAACTTGAGGATTTCGAGCTGAACGGTCACGTCGAGGGCTGTTGTCGGCTCGTCAGCGATGAGCAGCTTGGGGTGGCAAGCGATGGCCATGGCAATCATCACGCGTTGCTTCTGTCCTCCCGAGAGCTCGTGGGGATAGCTGTCGTAGATGGCTTCGGGCCGGGGCAGCATCACCTGCTTGAAGAGGTCGATGACGCGTTTTTTGGCTTCCACCTTGCTCACGTCTTCATGCTGTCGGATCATCTCCGACACTTGAAAGCCGCATTTGTAGACGGGGTTGAGAGAGGTCATGGGCTCTTGGAAGATCATGGCGATGCGCTTGCCACGCACTTCGGCCATCTGCCTTTCGGTAAAATGCTTGATTTCGTCTCCTTCGATTAGGATGCTGTCGGAATCGATGCGGCTGACTCTCTCGTTGAGTAGGCGCATGACTGCCAACGAGCTGACCGACTTGCCCGAACCTGATTCCCCCACGAGGCCTAGGGTCTTACCTGCAAACACGTCAAGGTCGATGCCGTGAACGGCTTCGTTCCATCGACCATCACGCCGGAACGAGACGTGCAGATTGCGAATTTGTAGCAAGGGGGCAGGCATTTTGTGTCTATTCTTGTTGCAAATATAGTGTTTTTTACAACATTTGTTTGTAATCACGGGCCAGGCCGCCTTGAGAGGTCTCCTTGTATAAGGAAGGCAGGTCTTTGCCGGTTTCTTTCATGGTCTCCACCACCTTGTCGAACGACACGCGATGGCGTCCGTCGGAGAAAGAGGAGTAGATGTTGGAATCCAAGGCGCGAGCGGCAGCATAGGCGTTGCGTTCGATGCAGGGTATCTGCACCAGTCCGCAAACGGGGTCGCAGGTCATGCCCAAATGATGTTCCAAGGCCATCTCGGCGGCATATTCTATTTGTGCCGGGCTTCCTCCAAAGAGTTGGTTGGCGGCGGCAGCGGCCATGGCGCAGGCCACGCCCACCTCGCCTTGGCAGCCCACTTCGGCACCCGAGATGGAGGCGTTGGTGCGCACGATGTTGCCGACGAGCCCCGCTGTCACCAAAGCGCGGAGGATGCGTGTCTCAGTAAACTCATAGCTCTTCGAGAGATGATACAGCACGGCAGGCATCACACCACAAGAGCCGCAGGTGGGCGCGGTGACGATGCGACCGCCCGAGGCGTTTTCCTCGGCTACGGCCAAGGCATAGGAGTATACAAGGCCACGGCTCTTCAGCGTGTGCGTGTAACCCGATGCTTTGATGTGATACATGGCCGCCTTGCGACTTAGATTGAGCGGGCCGGGCAGGACGCCTTCGGCTTGCAGACCGCGTTCCACGGCGTCTTTCATCACCTGCCACACTTCTTTCATATAGGATTCTATCTCGTCTTGGTCTTCATGCTCATACACGTATTCCCAGTAGGTTCTTCCTCGCTGTTCGCACCAGCTTAGGATGTCGGTCATCTTGGTGAGCGGATAGAGGTCGGGCTGCTCGTTTTGTTTGCCTTCCTCGGCTAGGTTGCCGCCTCCGATGCTATAAACCGTCCAGTCGCCTAACAGCTTTTTCTTGTCGTCAAAGGCCTCGAAATGCATTCCGTTGGGGTGGAAAGGGAGGAAGATGTCAGGCTTCCAGATGATTTCCGTAGGCGCTTTCATAGTGTTGAGGATGGCCCAGTCGGT
The DNA here is from genome assembly GCA_002310075.1 of Bacteroidales bacterium UBA1204. The sequence continues at coordinate 22,236 of DBXU01000059.1, forward strand.
CATGTGGCCCTTCCCAGTGGCAGCGAGGCTGCCATAAAGGGTCACTTGGAACGAGGAGGCGTTGCTGTAACGTTGATTGAATAGGGTTGCTGCTTTCTGAGGACCCATGGTATGGCTGCTCGAAGGGCCCAAGCCGATTTTATAGATGTCTTTAATGGTTTTCATGGTGGTTTGTTATCGTGTTGCAAAGGTAAGGTTTTACATGGGTTTGCAATAGGCAATGAAGAAAAATCGACTTTTTTTTCGTAAAAATGTTTGGCGGAAAGAAAATCTTTGTATTTTTGCAGCCGCAAATGGGGCATTAGCTCAGTTGGCTAGAGCGCTTGCATGGCATGCAAGAGGTCATCGGTTCGACTCCGTTATGCTCCACAAAAGAAAAACCCGTTGAGTTTCAACGGGTTTTTTGTTTGCCTATAAGAGATTCCCTGCGGGAATGGAGAAGATTATATATTGTAATGCGGCGGCAAAATAGATCCTACTATCTTCAAGACCTATATGCCGCCACTGTTTATGGCAAAGCCAAGCCCTCCATTCCCCCAGGGGAATCTTATCAATTACTTCCCAATTCCTTTATTGCCCTCTGTAGTACCTCATCCATTGGTGCATAAATCGGATAAAACCCTTCGTCATCGAAAAGGTTGCGGGCAATGTAGGCCTTCAGCAAGATGTCAGCCTCGCGGCGCGCCACTTGTTGTTGTTCTTCTGTACCTTTGATGCCCTTCTCCCCTGCTTGTTTCACCAATTCATTAAACATGACGTCAGTCACCTTAAAACCTTGGTCGAAAGACTCGACGGTCTTGTATTGTTGCAAATGTCTACGATGCTTGTCGGTATAGTCGAAAGCGTATTGATAAAGTAAGCCCGTGTTGACGATTCGATTGAAATAATATTGCGTGCTGTCGTCGACGAGGGGCACGTAGATGTCAGGCATGATGCCACCACCGCCATAGACCGTTTTGCCTTTCGGAGTGGTAAATTTCAGCGAATCAGCGAAATGGATGCTATCGGGATGGAACAATTCACCGTTCTCATAGCGTTCATAGGATTCCAAAAGGTATTTCTCATGGTCTTCGTCGTATGGCTTTTGGATGCAACGGCCCGTGGGCGTATAGTAACGTGCCACGGTGAGGCGGATGGCTGAGTTGTCGCTGAGCATAATCTGCTCCTGCACCAGCCCTTTACCAAAAGAACGGCGTCCGATGATGGTGCCACGGTCGTTGTCTTGCAAGGCACCCGCCACGATTTCGCT
>DBXU01000113.1:0-4760 GCA_002310075.1 Bacteroidales bacterium UBA1204
CGTAAGATGGCTGAGAACGAGAAGATCGACATCCGTCTCTACTCCATCATCTACACCGCCATCGAAGAGATCAAGGCTGCTATCGAAGGCATGTTGGCTCCCGAGATCGAAGAGGTGGTCACTTGCAACCTCGAGATCCGCGAGACCTTCAAGATCAGCAAGGTCGGCACCATCGCCGGCTGTATGGTCTTGGACGGCAAGGTCACCCGCAACACCAAGGTCCGTGTCATCCGCGATGGCATCGTGATCTACACGGGCGTGCTCGGGTCCTTGAAGCGTTACAAGGACGACGTCAAGGAAGTCAGTGCCGGCATGGACTGCGGCTTGAACATCGAGAACTTCAACGACATCAAAGTCGGCGACATCATCGAGGGTTACACCGAGAAGGAAGTCGCGAGGAAACTATAAGCAATAGTTTACTTTTTTATAAAGCCTCGGCAATCATTGGATTGTCGGGGCTTTTTCTTTTTCTTTAATGACACATTCAAAAAAACATTATCTTTGTAACTTTAAAATCTATCAAACCAACCCAATATGAAGAAATCTCTACTGATTACGATTCTCATTTCCCTGTCCGCACTATGTTTTGGGCAGGAAGTCGAGACGGTATCGGAACGTTTTCATTACCGATACCTGAAAAAGGAACAGACCAAGGAGCAAATCCAAAAGGACAACGAGGAACGACAGCGCAATTGGCAGGAAGAACTGGCAGCGATGAAAGCCAACCTTGCCGAAGGGCAGCGCGTTTCCGACAATGTGAAAATTGAAGTCCAGACTGAGGTTCAGGACAACGATCTTGTCGTCTCGGTTGCCTACGAGACCCTTGTAGTGGCCGATGCTGCAGATGATTATGCCCTTGGTAAGTACACCATACAAAACTCCAACGCTTGTATGTTGATGTGCAATTTCTTGAAGAACAAGATAGAGAAAGACCTTGCTGAATACCTCAAGGAAGGCGCAAAGGTCGATGTGAAGATTACGGGTGCCACAGATGGCACGCCTATCCGTTCGAAGATTGCTTATAATGGCGAATATGGTGACTTTACCGACAAGCCCATCGCCTTGAACGGCGCGCCCTACAACATGACTGTGACGCAAAAGAGCGGCATCACCACCAATGGCCAACTGGCTTTCTTGCGCACCCAAGGCGTTGAGGACTTCCTGAAGACCCAAGTGGAGCCGCTAAAGCATACGGAGAACACCTTCCAAGAGTATGCCGTTGAGAACAAGGAAAAAGGTGGAGGCTACCGTCGCGTTTCGGTGGAAATGACCATTCGCGGTGCCTTTGCTGATTTTGAACCTGCAAAAACCGTAAAGCCATGAAGAAGCACATCTTATTAGTATTGCTAAGCCTTCTTTTAGGCTCGCAAGTTGCCGTGGCGCAAGACCATGTGACGAATATCCGTGCCGTGCAGAACGACAAGATGGTGACCATAACCTATGACTTGAATGTCCGTTCCGATGTGCGCCTTTTCATTTCCATTGATGACGGACAAACCTACACCGATACGATGAAGGTGACGGGCTATGTGAACCGCGTGGTGCCCCAAGGCAATAACCGCACCATTCGTTGGCAGGCCTTTAATAACTTGGGCTATGGCGACTATCCTGAAATCCGCTTCAAGTTCGTGACTAAGGATGCCCAACAGACGCAAGCCCCCAAAGTGAAGCGCATTCCTAAAATCACTTTCATTACTTTGAATGGCGCTTACACCAACACGGAGAATCCTTCCGTAGGCTTTACTTTCGGACAAGTGCAAAAGTTCGGTTGGTTCGCCTCGGTGATGAGTGGATTCAACTTCGCGGGTTTGGCTCCTGCTGCCGTCAGCGATGCCGAAGGCTTTGTGGGCGAGGACTTGCCTTTCTATAAAGATGAATACGCCAAGACCGTCCTTTCCGTCATGGGTGGCGGCGTGATGCGCCTGAATGACATGATGTACCTAAAGGCGGGTTTGGGCTTCGGCAACCGCTCGCTGTCGTGGAAGACCTTGGACGACCGCTGGGTGCGCAATGGTGGCTATTCTGCCGTGGGTGTGGATGTGTCGGCGGGCATGATGTTCCGCTTTGGAGGCTTTGTCCTCTCGTTGGATGCCGTGACGACCAACTTCAAGATCTTCGAAGGCAGAATTGGCTTGGGCTATAGTTTTGAAAACCGTTAATAACCGAATGAAATGAAAAAGATAAGCTTAATGATATTGCTTCTTGTGGTGGCCTTGGCATCCTGCAAGAAGACTCCGGAAGTGAACCTGAAATATGTGGATGTGGAGCGCGACTTGGTGACGGTGGGTACGACCACTGCCAATATCCAGTGCGACTACGAATATATCGCCGCCTTGAAGAAAGCCTATTTTTGCTATGGCGAAAGCGAGACCAATATGAACTCCGTCGAGATGCGCGTAGTGCAGAATACACTCTATGTGAAGTTGGCTGGATTGAGGGAGAATACTACTTATAGTTATTATTATGAGTTTTTCAATGGCTTCAACTCCATGCGGACAGTTTTGAAGACCTTCAAGACGGAGACAGGTAATGGCGGTGGAAATGAACCTCCAACGCCACCAACGCCACCGAGTGGCGTTCCCGAAGGAGCTATTGATGGCTTGTTCACCATCAACGAGAACGGTGACCAGGTGTATTTCTCGAAAGGGAATTTGCAATATCAGGCTTCAACGAACACTTGGAGGTTTGCGGAACACCAATGGGACTTTGTAGGAGGAGATGTTGCCGGCAACGTATATGAGAACGGAGAAAAATGTAATAATGAACTAATTAGCCCCTATTATTCTGGATGGATAGATTTGTTTGGCTGGGGGACCAGCGGATATAATCATGGCGCTGTTTGCTATCAACCTTGGTCAACTTCAAGTGATAATAGTAATTATTATGCATTTGGCTCTCCTTCAAACAATTTAGTAGAAAAGGCAGATTGGGGCTATAATGCTATTTCGAATGGAGGAAATCAAAACGGATTATGGCGTACATTGACAAAACAGGAATGGGAGTACATTCTAAACAATCGAAACACTTCTTCTGGCATTCGATTTGTGAAAGCACAGGTGAATGATTTGTATGGCATTATCATCCTACCCGATGCCTGGGCTAACTCATACTACACGGTGAATAACCCCAATAATGGTAGCGCCAGTTTTACTAGCAATATAATTAGTTCTTTATCTTGGAGCGATATGGAAACACATGGAGCCTTGTTTCTTCCAAAAACAGGTATGCGTATTGAAGGGGGTTCTTATGGTTATTGGGAATGCAATGGAGATTATTGGTCTTCTACTGTTATAGATGATAATAACGCAAGTCGAGTTATGTTTGATTATAGCTATGTGGGAACAGGGATTTGGCCACAATGTCGTTTCAACGGTCGATGCGTTCGTCTCGTCAAAGATGCAATTAAAAAACAATAACTATGAAAAGATTATCAATCATAATAACATGTGCCTTGGTAGCTATGGTTTCCTGCACCAAGAGCAAGGAAGTCCATCCAGAAATTGGGGATGGCAATGACGAAATCATAACGGTGGGCGTGAAGGATGTCCATGTAGAATACACTCGAACAGACCATGTGGAACTCAGCCGCGTGGTATTCCATTACTGCCCTGCTGATGCCAACGGCAACGCCCAACAATTTGCCGCCGTCGAAATGACAAAGAAGGAAATCTTCTTTGAACTGACCCTCAACGACCTGTTGAGCGACACGCTGTATTGGTATTATTATGAGCTGTTCCCCAATAGCGGTGATGCATTCAACACTGTCCAAAAAACTTTCCACACGCAAGCGTATGGCACACCTGAACCACCGACACCGCCAACACCAGGTAATGCTCCTGAAGGAGCAATAGATGGTTTGTTTACCATCAATGAAAATAGCGACCAGGTGTATTTCTCGAAAGGGAATTTGCAATATCAGGCTTCCACGAATACTTGGCGTTTTGCAGAGAATCAGTGGGATTTTGTTGGCGATGAAACACGGGGGTCTGTTTATGAAGGTGGCGTTAAATGCAATAATGCTTTTGTCTCGTCAACTTATAGTGGATGGATTGACATGTTCGGCTGGGGAACAAGTGGGTATAATCACGGTGCTATTTGCTATCAACCTTGGAGTATTAGTGAGAATTATAGTGATTATTATGCCTACGGTTCTTCAACAAGCAATCTGTATGAACAAACTGGTCGGGCTGATTGGGGATTTAATGCCATTTCAAACGGAGGCAACCAGGAGAACATGTGGCGTAGCCTTTCCAATGATGAATGGACTTACCTGCTAATCCAACGTAATACAGAGTCAGGCATTCGTTATGCAAAAGCGTATTTGAATGGTGTCGCTGGTCTTGTACTATTACCTGACAATTGGGACGAATCCATGTATGGCTTTTCAGAAACCAACAGTGCAATAGCTTTATATAACACTAATTTCATTACGTTGAACGATTGGAATAATGTGTTGCAACCAGCGGGTGTTGTTTTCCTATCTGCTGCCGGAACTCGGAGAGGAACCGTGGTGTCAGACAGAGTGGAATGGGGACAGTATTGGACATCATCATGTATATATGACGTGATGGCATATCCAGTGAGTTTTAGTAATAGTCACCTAGATCCGCCAAACGGATATGATAATCGGTTCAATGGCCAGACTGTCCGATTGGTGCAAGATGTAAATTAAACGTTTTCAAAAGAAATCCGAACTGGAAAAGAGTCATCTTTTCTGGCTCGTTTTTTTTTTACAACTTTGCCATCACCTTCAGCAACTG
>DBXU01000113.1:4767-5152 GCA_002310075.1 Bacteroidales bacterium UBA1204
TTCATAAACACCACCTCGCTGTTGGCGTTGGCGATGAGGAAGATGGGGCGACTCTCGGTGTTGAGGTGGAGTCCGTCGGCAATTTCGTCGCGGATGGATCCGTCGTCGATACCGTAGACGATGCCTTCGGGCAGTTCGCTGAAGCTCTTTAGCTTGAACTTGTCATATTCCTCTTTGCTGCTGAAGACAAATATCATCGGCAGGTTGCTGGCTTCAAAGTCCTTGCGGAAGGCGGCGNNNGCGATGTCCTGCATGGCATGGGTGGTGGGCTCGCTGCCCTGGTCCAAGAGGCCGAGGATGAAACAAGCGTCTTGGATGAGTTGTTTGGCATTGCCCACTTCACCCGTCTCCGGGTCGGTGAACTTGCTGTCGGCATAGAAACTGC
>DBXU01000113.1:5267-6019 GCA_002310075.1 Bacteroidales bacterium UBA1204
AGGATGTAATAGCCCTCGTCCAAAGGCGTGGGATGCTCGAAAGAGGAGAGCATCATGCCATCGTCAATGCCGGGATCCTTAGCGTCGTAGGCCAAGAGGCGGAAACTGTTGCCATCAAACTTCTTGATGCTGAAGTGCGTGTAGTATTTCGGGTCGGCAACGGAGGCGATGGGGTAGTATTGGATGTCCAGATATCCCTCGGCGGCATTGGCGGGTTCAGCGGCTTCGAAGTCCACGTTTGTCCATTCTTTGCAGAAGTATTGAACATTGCCGTTCACTGGGTTGATTTGTGCCGCGATGCCCAAGCTGCGTGCCATGCTGACGAAGAAGATGTCGCGCGAATGGCGGTCGGCCTTGCGGGCTTTCAATACGCCTAGAGGTGAAATCGGGATGCGCTGCAAAGCCAGGTTTTCATCGGCTTTGATGTTACTTTTCACCCAATCCACCAGCAAGGTCGGATTGTCATGGTATTGTTGTCTCTCCGCTTCAGGGAAGAACTCGGAGAGGGCCTTGCGGTAAGGCACCAGCATTTCGTTGCTCACGCGCGGGCTGAGGATGTATTGTGCATAAAGCTCGGGCGGCATGGAGATGATAGACTGCTCGAGGCCAGGCGTGTTATCGAAATGGTCTTTCAGCACTTCGAGGCTGACATCGCGCAAGTCCTTGTCGGAGATGTTGCTGAGCAGCTCCACGGCCTTGATCTCTTGGTTCTTGTCTTGGGCGTATTTCACGAAGTCGGCGATGGTCTGCCA
>DBXU01000005.1:0-2522 GCA_002310075.1 Bacteroidales bacterium UBA1204
ATCATCTGGGAGATTTCTTCCACAGAGCCCTCATTCTTAATGATATCGGCGCTGAGACACTCGGGGATGTGCTTGGCTTGTTCGCGCATTTCGATGCCTTTCTTTGTCAACGAGACGATGCGCTGGCGGGTGTCTTCNNTCCTTGCCTTTGGTGCGCTTGACTAATCCCGCTTTTTCCATGCGTTGCAGGAGCGGCGTGACGGTGTTGGTCTCCAAATACAGCTTGTGTGCAATGTCGTTCACCGGTTGCTTGTCCTTTTCCCACAACACTAATAATACAAGGTATTGGGGATAGGTTATGCCGAGCGGGTCAAGATAGGGATGATAAGCCCCCATCGTGAGCCGCGCCGCCGTGTATAGACGGAAGCAAAGTTGATTGTCCAATTTGAGTTGTTCGTCTTTCATCTCAACAATTTATATCGTTCACGATGCAAAAGTACACATTTATTTTTATATCGCAAGCGATATTTTGATAATTTTTTCAAGAAAATAAAAAATTGTATCTTTGCGACCTGTAAATGAATGCATTATGACACTACAAGAAGCTATCATTGCCCGCCACTCGGTGAGGCAATACNNCCTATCGAATCGGAAAAGGTCGCACATCTGCAGGCCTTGATTGACGAATGTAACAAGGAAGGTCAATTGCACCTTCAACTGGTCACCAACGAGCCGAAGGCCTTTGCCAGCGGCATGGCGAAATATGGCGGTTTTAAAGGGGTAAGCAACTACATCGCTGTTGTTGGGCCCAAAGGTGAAGACGTGAAACTCGGTTACTATGGTGAGAAAGTGGTGCTTTTGGCACAGTCCCTCGGCTTGAACACCTGTTGGGTGGGCTTGTCTTTCAAGAAGCAGCCCGATCAATACCAGGTGCTTGACGGTGAGTCGCTTGTGGCAGTTATTGCCTTGGGTTATGGTGTCAACCAAGGCAATGCCCATCCGCAAAAGAAAGGCATCGAGCATTTCTGTCGTGTCGAAGGAGCCATGCCCGAATGGTTCCGTCGGGGCATGGAAGCCGCTTTGTTGGCACCCACTGCTGTCAACCAGCAGAAATTTGAGTTCATTCTTCACGAAGGCAACCAAGTGGAAGCTAAGGCGAAGTTCTCGTTCATCGGCTATGCTGCCCTTGACCTTGGCATCGCCAAGTGCCATTTCGAGATTGGGGCAGGAGAGGAGAACTTTAGCTGGGTGTAAAGGTCGCTCTCTTTTCCTTTTTAATTAATCAGCCAGGACACACCGCCGCTGACAATATGATGCTTTCCAAGATTTTGGAAGTCGAGGTCGGCGGCGAGGTCGAGCTGTACACGGCGCGATACCAGCCATGTGAGTCCGAACTCCGTCAGGTATTGGTTGCCGTCATCGGGATGGAGGCGGTTATAGGTCTCCACAAAGGTACCTATTTGGTCTGTGATGTCGAAATACAGTCCCAACCCTAGGAAGGTGGTGGGAGTGGCTGTCTCACCATCCCATTCCGCGCCAACGTTATAGCCGATGCAAAACCAGTCGTTCACGCTATGTTCAAACAAGAGGTGCAATGACGGCGTGAGATGCTGTGGAAGCAGTTCCTTCGTCCCGACATGTGGCGACTTCAACTCGGCCAACAGCGCCACGGAGGGCAAGAGGCCTGTGCCTTCATAGAGGCGAGCCTTCATCCCCACGCTAAGCGGAGCTACACCAAAAGTAGGTTCCTTGGCTTGACCTTCGTTGAACATCAGTAAATCAGTCCCAACACGAATCTCGGCATTCTCGAAGAGGCCGAACCTGAGCAAGGTGTTGTTGAGGGTGAGTGTGTGTGGTCCGTCGGTCGTCGATTCATATCCCACACCCGTCTCCCATTGGAGTTTGAAGCGGGGCATTACATCTGTGCCAGTCAGGGCGCCAGGTCGGTCGGCGGAGATAGTTGGCAGTTCATCTTGTGCATGGCCAAGACTGCAAATAAGGACCAGCGCGGTCAAAAGGAAGTACCTAGCGTTGTTCATCGATTAGTTCAGGTAAAGAAACAGCTTTTAATGCTAATAAGGAAGGCAAGAAGTAATATGATTCTTATTCTTCACTTCCTTTTTCGTGGCTTATTCGTTCATCAGCCTGCTTTCGCCCCACGTGTATTGCGGATAGGCATTCTTGAGGTCGTTGGCCGAGCCTTTCACGTCGCTGCCGCCGCTGGTGGCAAACACGTTGAGAGTCTTGCCGCTGAGGTCGTGGGCCTCGATGAAGGTGTTGACGATGGTTGGGGCGGTGTACCACCACACGGGGAAGCCGATCCAAACCACATCATAGTCGGCAATGTTCTCGCAGCGGCCTTGGATGGCGGGACGAGAGGTCTTGTCCTGCATCTCGATGGTCGAGCGTGAGGTCTTGTCGCGCCAGTCGAGGTCGGCGTCGGTGTATGGTTGTTCGGGAGTGATTTCATAGAGGTCAGCGTTGAATTCTTCTGCCAGCTTTTGGGCAGCGGCCTTGGTGGTTCCTGTGGCCGAGAAGTAAACTATAAGGGTCTTTATTTCCTTGTTCTCCTGTGTTTCAGT
>DBXU01000005.1:2611-3301 GCA_002310075.1 Bacteroidales bacterium UBA1204
GTGATGCGTTTCATGATATGTTGATTTCGTGATATATTAATGATGCAAAACTACACAATTCTTTTGTATATTACAACGTGAAATAGACTTGCCGTCTATTGAATAGTGTATGTTGGATTGAGATTTAACCCGCAAGACATTCTTACTATTTCTCTCTAACTCGCTTGCCACTCATGTGCTCAATTTGCAAAAATACGGAGAATAAGTGTACCTTTGCAAAAAAANNACAAAACTCATGGACACGAGAAAACACATAGCCTCAGAGAAGTTGGAGAACGGCACTCACAACTGCGCCCAAGCCGTTATTTGCACTTACGCTGATTTGGTTGGAATCGATGAAGAAACGGGCCGTAACTTGGGCAATGCCTTTGGCTCGGGCATGGGGAATATGGAAGGCACATGCGGCGCACTTGTCGGGGCAGGCATCGTCTTGGGATTGGCTACCAAAGATAAGGCAACGGCAAGAAAAGGCATGAGGCAAATCATGACCCAATTTCAGCAACGCAATGGCGCCACCCAATGCAAGATGCTCAAAGGTATTGGTACAGGTGTGGTCCTCCGCCAATGCTCCGGCTGTGTGGCCGATGCAGCAGAGTTTTTGGAAGAACAGTTGTAGTTGAATTTGCCGCAAAAGTACTATTTTTGCACAAATACCAAAACCGATAATCATGAATCAAAGAATAGCTATAC
>DBXU01000179.1 GCA_002310075.1 Bacteroidales bacterium UBA1204
TTGGGCGTGGCTTTGGCTTTTATGCTCGACGAAAACGTCTTCGGCTCATTTTTGAAACTCGATCCGCTCATCGCCGACCCGCAGACATCCAGCTTCTTTGTACAACTCATTGCAGCATTCCTTGGCACAATGGCATTTGCCGTGTTATTTGGCGTGCCTCGCAATTATTATTTTGATGCGGGTTTCTGTGGCATGATGGGCTGGCTGCTCTATCTCATCCTGACACGTTATAGCGCTTTTTCCGCTGTCGAGGTGATGTTTTGTGCCACAGCCTTGGTCACATTGATTGCCCTGCTACAGTCGATAGGGAGGAAGTGTCCCATTACGGTGTTCCTCATCAGCGGTATTTTTCCCTTGGTGCCCGGTGCAGGCATCTTTTGGACAAGCTACAACATCGTCTCCAACCAACTCCCTGAAGCACTCAACACGGGTTTTGCTGCACTAAAAGCCACCGTCGCCATTGCCTTCGGTATCCTTGTAATCATGGAACTTAACGGAAAGGGTAGGATAGGGAAATGGTTCAAAAAGAAGAAATAAGTGTTCAACAAACACAAAAAAGCCTTTATTTTGCAATCCAAACGTATACGCAATCAATCTAAACAACATACTGCAATGAAAAAACTAATCGCTATCATTAGCTTTATTGCTTTGGCTACCACTGCCATGGCACAAACCGCTGAGGAAATCGTCTCACGTATGAATGCCGAGATGAGTAAACACGACGAAAGCGAAGGCTTTGCCATAACAATGGACATGAAGATAATCCTTGTTGGCACGATAAGCTCCAGAAGCTATATCTTGGGCGACAAGATGCGTATCGAGGCTAATAAGGATGGCAAGAATTTTGTCACTTGGAGCGATGGAAAAACGGAATGGAGCTACGATTCCGAAACGAATGAAATCGAAATCACGAACGCAAAACCTAGGGAAAAATCTGATAAGGACAGCAACACGAAGTTGTTCAAAAATGTCACGGAAGGTTATGACGTAAAAATCGACAAGGAAACGGCTACCGAATGGCACATCCGTTGCAAGAGATCGAAGTCAAACCCCGACAAGGATGCTCCGAAAAGGATGGATTTGGTTGTCTCCAAGGATACCTATTGGCCCGTCAGCTTGACCACAAGCGTCACCGCTGCATCGTTGACCATGCGCGACATCTCCTTTGGTGTGACCGAGCAACAAGTCACTTTCAATGAAAAGGATTATCCGGGAGTGAAGATTGTTGATAAGCGATAAATTTCACAAGCATGGCAACTGTCAATGTTTACGAACGGTATTATGCTGCCGAGGCCGAGTTTAATGGCGTTGCACGTCATGCCGCCTTGGTGATGCTTATTGCCGACTCCGATGCAGGTAACATCCGTTATGAGGCTGCAGTGTCTTTCTTCCCGCATAACGATGACGAAGATTATGCCGTGTCATATGATGCTTATTTCATCAAAGTGTTGTATGAGGCAAAGGGAAGGCGCTCGAAGAAAAGGGAGCAAGCTTTGTTGGATACATTTGTGTCGGAAATAGACCAACTCTCCGAAATAATAGGAGGGAAAGTGCTGTGGGATCAGCCATTACGAGAAGAAAGAAGAGGATAGTTTTTCTCTGTGGAATACTTTTCGACGGGCAGATAGCTTTTTGGATTCAGTGAAGTACTATTTTTACAAAAAAATGATCAATTTATGAAAAGAGGATTTGGAAGCGACAACCATTCAGGAATAAGCCCTGAGGTTATGGAAGCCCTTGCCCATATTAATGAGGGTCATGCTTTGGCATATGGTGATGACGAATTTTGCGCTGCCACTGAAAAACGGTTTAAACAACAATTCGGTGAACAAAGCCGTGTGTTTTTTGCCTTTAATGGTACTGGCTGCAACACCCTCTGCATTGATGCCATGACGCATTCACATGAAGCTGTGATATGTGCCGAGACCGCCCATATCAACGTTGACGAGTGTGGCGCGCCTCAACGCATCGTGGGGTGCCGTTTGCTCACTGTAGACACACCCGATGGAAAGCTGACGCCTGATTTGATCAAAACTCGTCTTCATGGCTTTGGCTTCGAACATCATTCGCAGCCAAAGTTGATTTCTATCACACAACCCACAGAATTAGGCACTTTATACTCTTTGGATGAGATTAAGGCTATCGTTGGATTGGCCAGAGAGTATAATATGTATGTCCATATCGATGGGGCTCGGTTGGGGAATGCTGCCGTGGCATTAGGTTGCAGCTTTAAGGAAATGACCACCGATCTGGGTGTGGATGCCGTCTCGTTTGGTGGCACCAAGAATGGTTTGATGATGGGTGAAGCGGTTGTGTTGTTGAATCCAGATATATGTCCTGATTTCAAATACCGACGCAAGCAAGCCATGCAACTTTGCTCAAAGATGCGTTTCATCGCCGCACAATTCGATGCTTATTTCGACAACGATTTATGGCGACGTAATGCGGAGCACTCCAACCATATGGCACAGCTGCTATATAAAGCAGTGAAGGATATCCCAGGCGTGAAAGTCGTCTATCCCGTGCAAGCCAATGGCGTCTTCGCGCAGTTGCCTCGTAAGGTTTGGAAAGAGCTGCAAACCCATTACTTTTTCTATGACTGGGATGAAGATGCTGATGTGGTGCGATGGATGTGCGCATTTGACACCACCGAAGAAGACATCAACAACTTTGCAGGGCTGCTGAAGGAGTTGATGACGAAAATGGGATAGATTACAGTTTCCAAACAACTTCTACCTTCAAATCGGTCTTATGGTTGCCTTCGATCTGCGTCGGTCCGCTGCTGATGGTTTCGCGGTCGGTGTAGAAGGTACTTCCGATGCGGGCATATAGGGTCAAGGCATCGAGAACTTTAAGCTTTCCTAACAAATACACCCTCATTCCTTTGCCATAAAGCGCTGGCACGGAGAATGCATACAAAACGTCATTCTCATAAGCGTAAACACGGGCATTGTAGTCTTGGGCGTCAAACAAAGCATAGCGGAACGTAAGGTTAAAAGACTTTCCTTCGGGCTTATATGCGATATCTTGACACAGATAATAACCATAAGCATTAGAACCGTCGTCGTTACGATAATGAGCTCCTTCCACTTTGTTGCCGAAGACGAAATCATTAAAGCCATAACTGATATTGAAACGAACCGAGTTTTTCGTGTAGAAGATGGGGTAATGGCTGAAAGTCATGCCATCGGTGCTGTTCTTCATCTTCGTTTTAGACCTGAATTGCAAGTAGGCGCTGGTTTTCTTGCTAAAACTATGACTGAGGCGCATGTAATAGTCATGTCCCCAACTTGGCGCATTGACTTGAGAGGTGAGCCATGTAAACCTGAACTGGTCGGCATAGGCCAGGAAGTTCCAGTAGGGTGCAGGGGCGACTTCGACACCAAGATAGACTCCATTTTGACCTTGGTTACGGCTTCCTTCGCCAAAGGCATTGGAAAACAGGTTCTGATAGGCTTTGCCATAGTTGCGATACAAAACGGTGAAATTCAAATAACCTGTCGGCTTTACCGTCATGCCAATCAAGCCCGCAAAAGCCATGGGGTTTTGCGTTTGTTGTATGGTGGTGCTGTCATTGTTGTAACTCACGGCAAACTCACCGAAGAACGCATATTTGCCTTTGACATATTTAAGATCCAAGCCTTGATTGGTAAGGCGATTGCCTTGGAAGTAATATTGATTGTAGTGGCTTGGCTTCAGCTGTAGCGGCACATTGAGCCAGGTATGGTGCAAGGTGTAACCGACTTCGAAATGGGCGACGGCATAGGCTAGATGTCCTCCAACAACCTGTTGCCGTATGGCATGGCGGTCTTGGATTTCGCCTATGGTACGATGATAGCCTGTCTCTTGTAAACTGCTAACCATTTCAGCTTCCTCCAAACTGTCGGCCACACTTACGTTGGCATCGATCATTCGGTTAGCATAAAACATTGTTGCACTGAAAGGTCCCCTGCCCAGGGTGGCGGCAGTGCCTCGCATGAAAAGGGTCTCACTGGCTGAACTTTTGGGCGTAAGACCTCGTCCTTGCTTCATGATGCTGCTGCCGGCGCCAGCCTTTCCAAAACTCATTCCTGACCACATGGTCAACCCTTGTCCCCATGACATCTGATAGTCGCCTACGACGGCGGCCTTGACAATCCCCATGTCTTTGGCGTAGAGATGAAACCCAACGAAGTCGAAGCCACGGTGATATTGCTTGCCCAACAAGGCCTTGACGGTGTCGCTGACATGGTCGGTAAAAAACAACTCGCCAGGGTCTTTTTCCAAGACGAATCCAGCCCGGACCTTGTTGCGATAGTTGTAAGTGTATCTTAGCTGATAACGCTGGGGACTGCCTAGAAATCTGGAGTTCGGCTTCGCCAATATCTCTTCATCGCTGTAGGACGAATATCCTTGTTGTGGTTCCAACACCTGTTCGTAACGTCCTAGCAGCTGGTGCTTTCCATAACGGGCAAGCTTTTTTAAAGTGACCTTGTCTTTAGTCAGGTCTTTCCCGACATAAACGACAGGGGCTAGGATGGCAAAGGTTTGCTCATCGATGCCTTCCACCATCTCCAACTCTTCCATGAATAGGAAGTCGCCATAATACCTACGGTATTTCTGTAGTTCTTCGTATTGGAAAGCGTTGATGAGATGTAATTCCAATAGACGTGCTACCTCGTCACTATTAAGGTTGACAGGATTATCGCTAAGAAAGATGTAGTTCTCAAGAAGGTCTTCGTAGTCTAAGTCGTCGTCACTGTCTTCGGCCAAGCGTTCTACCTGTTCGATAAGTAATGCGTTGAGTGCATCGGCGCTAAGTGTGTCGACGGCAATCTGCGCCTTTGACATAAAGACGATGAAAACGGCTGCTATGGTGAAGAAGAGACGCTTCATGGCTATTTACCAATGCTAAATACCATGCCGATTTGCACAGAAGGCCCTAATGTCTCATGCAATTGTCCTGCCACGTCGATACGGGCAAAGCTTAGGCTATAACCTAAGCCAAATGTAAGCAAACCAGGATTGCTTTGTACACCAGCACGAAGGAAGAAATCCTTAAAGGCCTCGTATTCAAGGCCACCTCGCAGGCTGACGCCATCATGGTCGGTGTTTTTCTCTATCTCACATTGCCCCACAAAGTCTTTCGTAAACTGATAGGCCATACCAAATCGAAACACGATAGGCAGTTTTTCCTGGTTGAGGCTTTGCTCCAGCCTAAAACTGACGGGGTTAAAGATATAAGTGCCTAGACGCAGCCTTTCCGTGACTTGTGACTGAATGCCTAACTCAAATGTCACGGCACTTTGGCGGCCATAATCGTTGCCGATTTGTAGCATCAGATAATCCAGTTGAAGACCCATCTGAAGATAGGGGCCAAAGTCTTTGGCATATGCCAGGCCGAATTTGTTCTCGCTGTATTTCGATGATCCGAATTGGTTGAAACTAACGCCAAGACATCCAAATTTGACTGGCAATGCCAAGGCGCCACATTTGTATGCTGTTTCAGGCAGCATCCAATGATTCTCATAATAAAGGCCAACGCTGAACTTATCCAAGTAGGCCATGCCAGCAGGATTGTTTTGCAAGGCCCATAAGCCTCGTGAGGCCACCGATGTGCCACCCATGGCAGCAGCACGGCCTCCGATAGGATTGACCACATCATAAGCCATCGTGGACAGCGTTGATGCAAGAATAATTAAAAGGAGTATTGTTTTTTTCATGGTTCCTTTTTATGGTGCAAATTTACTTGTGTTTTTTGGGAAAAACAAATTTTCTTATTTTCGCAGTCTATATCTTATATTCAAATAGCTATGATGTATGTTCTTATTGCCGTTGTCATTTTGCTGGCATTGATAGGTATTGTGGGGGCGGTAGTGCCCGGCATCGCAGGAACGCCATTTAGTTTTGCAGCATTGCTTGTGCTGTCGTTTGTCGAAGGGGTCAGCTTTACACCTAAATTTCTGGTGATCATGGGCATTATCGGTGCCATTGTATTCACTGTCGATTACATTGTCCCAGTTTGGGGCACAAAGCATTTTGGTGGCACTAAGGCGGGGGTTCGTGGCAGCACGATTGGATTGTTTATGGGTTTGTTGGTCACCTTGGCCATGCCCATTGGTTTTATCGCAATACTCTTAGGTCCTTTTATTGGTGCTTATATCGGAGAGAAAAGGGCTGGCACTGACGACCATAAGGCCTGGCGCTCTGCTATAGGATCGTTTATTGGTTTCTTGTGCGGAACTGGCATTAAGATAATTTATGCCTGCGCTTGTGTTTATTTCATCGTAAAAGAATTAATCGTCGTATTATGATTCATTTGGAAGGGAAAGCAAAGCATATCCGAGAACTGATACTTATCGCGCTGGCTGAAGCTGGATCGGGGCATACGGGAGGTCCGTTGGATTTGGTAGATATCTTCACGGTGTTGTATTTTAACCATCTGCGCCACCAACCAGATAATCCATCATGGGAAGACCGCGATAAAGTGGTGCTTTCCATTGGACACACAGCCCCCGTTTTGTATGCCACCTTGGCGGCAGCAGGCTATTTCCCAGAAAAGGAGTTGCTGACGCTTCGTAAGTTGGGAAGCCGACTACAAGGGCATCCAAGTTACGAGTCTTGTTTGCCTGGGTTGGAGACAAGCTCAGGAAGCTTGGGACAAGGTCTTGGCGTGGCATTAGGCATGGCATTGGCAGCAAAGATGGATGGTAAGGCGAACCGCGTTTTCTGTATTATGGGCGATGGGGAACAGCAAGAGGGAAGCGTATGGGAATCGGCCATGGCGGCAGCACATCATAAGGTGGATAACCTTTGTGCCATTATCGATCGCAACCGCTTACAGATTGATGGTAACACGGAAAGCGTGATGGCCATCGACCCTTTGCTTGACAAATGGAAGTCATTCGGATGGCATACCATAGAGATTGACGGACACGATTTCAGCCAGATCAAAATGGCGTTGGAGATGGCCGACAACGAGAAAGGTAAGCCTACTGCAATCATTGCGGATACTATCATGGGCAAGGGTGTAAAAAGTATCGAAGACAACAACCAATGGCATGGAAAGGTGCCGACCAAAGAACAAGTAAAGGAGTTTTTGCATGAACTATATTAATAGAGGCAACAAAGCCACAAAAGCAGGCTTTGGTGAAGGTGTACTTGCTGCGGCTCAAAAGGACAGTAGGGTGGTTGGCTTGGGTGCCGACATCACCAATTCGGTGGGGATGAACCTGTTTGCAGACGCTTTCCCAGATAGGTTTTTATCTATGGGCATCGCTGAACAAGATGCAGTGGCAACGGCAACAGGATTGGCGCTAGGGGGAAAGATCCCTGTGTTTAGTACCTATGGTGTTTTTGCCGCTCATCGGGCCAACGACCAAATCCGCGTCTCGGTATGCTATAACAATGTTCATGTCATTATAGGCGGTGCTCATGCCGGTGTTTCGGTTGGTCCTGATGGCGCCACGCACCAAGCGCTTGAGGATATTGCTGTCATGCGGGTGTTACCTAATATGACGGTTATCTCGCCTTGTGATGCGACACAAGCCAAGATCGCAACAGAAAAGGCAATCCTTGAATGCAATGGCCCGGTCTACATCAGGTTCGGCAGGGAGGCAATGCCTGACTTCACGGATGAAAACCAGGAATTTGAAATAGGAAAGGCACAGTTGATGCACGAAGGCTCCGACATTACACTCGTCGCCACGGGACACGAGGTGTGGGAGTCACTAGAAGCAGCTCACATGCTTGAACACTTGGGCATCTCGACACGTGTCATCAATATGCATACCATAAAGCCGTTGGATGGCGAGATACTGAAAAAGGCTGCTGACGATACGCGTTTGATTTTCACCGTTGAAGAGCATCAAGTAACGGGTGGTTTGGGAAGCGCTGTGGCAGAGTATTTCTGTGAGAACCACCCAATTAGGGTGTATCGGATTGGAATGAATGACCGCTTTGGCGAGTCAGGGCAAGCTTCGGCTTTGATGCACAAGTTCGGTCTTGACGCGGCCGGCATCGTCAATCGTGTCCTAATGGAAGTGGGCAAAGACGACCTTAGCCTTTTCATTCCCAAACTGGGCAAGCCGTTTTCTACCTATCCCAAAGGATTGTATACGAGCAAGATCCTTTATGAAGGCTATGACTATCATAACGAAGCTTCTTTTGAAACTTGTTATGACACCAAGGTGTATAAGCATTACATCGACCAGGGCAAGCAGGGACATGCCGTACGAGAGACTTTGGCGCGGTCGTTGCACGACCATTTCATCAGCCATGCTTTGCAAAATATGTTGAGCCTTTACGACGAGAAGGATGTTGTCGGCATTATGGGTGGCCATGCTTTAAGTCGTAAAGATCCAGGCTATCGCCAAATTGTATTTTTGAGCAAGAAGCTAACCGAAATGGGTAAACTGATGGTGACAGGCGGTGGCCCTGGCGCCATGGAAGCCACGCACCTTGGCGCTTGGATGGCGGGTAGGAGCGAGGCCGAAACCAATGAAGCCATCAATATGCTGACTCCTTCTCCTACTTACAAGGATGAAGGATGGTTGCGACGCAGCTTCGAGGTGATGGAACGTTTCCCGCTGCAATCCGAATATCGTAGTCTAGCCATCCCAACTTGGTATTATGGACATGAGCCGACAGCCCCTTTTGCTACCGACATCGCCAAGTATTTCGACAACAGTGTGCGTGAGGACGGCATCGTTACTATCGCTAAGGGTGGCATTATTTACACGCCTGGAAGCGCAGGTACCATGCAGGAGATCTTCCAAGATGCAGGCCAGAACCATTATGAGAGTGTGGGTTATGCCAGTCCTATGATTTTTATGGGTAAGGATTACTACACTCACTATATGCCTGCCTATACACTATTGAAAGACTTAAGCGATCGAGGCATATTCAAGAATATGATCCTCACCATCTCTGACGATAATGACGAAATAATCGAAGCCATCGAAAGATTCAGGGAGAGATAGTCATCTGACAAGAATCACATCGTCGTCTCCACAAGGCATGAAGATGGAATCATTAACCAGCATCAAATGGGTACTGATCCTATACGCCTTACGTTGTTTTTCCAAAGGAATCCTGAGCTCTATCATCCCGTCAGCATCCGAAAGTGCTTCAAGACCTTCTATGCTCACCATCGCTGAGTCGACACTTTCTTCAGTGTTGATGTTCCAAAGCTTGAAACGGACGTTGCCATACACGGAAAGGTCGCGTTGGATATTTAACTGGGTGTCACGAGACAAGACAACGATTGTATCAGTGTCTTGATAATCCTTGCAGCTCACCGTCATATGCACGGGCTGTCCCAGGAATCGGTGAGGAATATTGGAGAAGGATATAGGAGCATCAAGAGATGCTATCGTATCGATTTTGATCTCGTTGTCAAGGGTCAGCGTGACAGCGGCATCGTGTAAGGGAGGTAGTTGTGCGTTGTGGGCGGAGACTTCACTTAACCTTATCTCAGCGTCAAAGGGTTGGTTGGCTTTGCGTACGCCGAGCAAGATGGCGATGAGGGCTATGACTCCCAGGGCACCTATCATGGTTTTCCTTATCAGTTGTCTCTTGTGTCTTTGCCAGATGGCGTCGAACTCCACGCCAAGAAGTTTCGAAATCAATTGTACATACGCACGTTCTTTATTGAGCCAAGGCCATTTGTAGACCTTTTCGTGTATGTTGGCGCCAAGTATTTCTGGAAGTCCAAGCTTGTCGATAATGGGGTTAAAGCACTCTGTCTCCGGATTCCCACTATGTGGCTTTCCGTCGACGATGAAGAAATGTATGTTGTTGTGGCGACCAAGGCCATGGAAATATTCGATTTCGCGGCCAACCCATTCCGATTTGGCCGAATTGGGCGAGCAGACGACAATGAGGTGCTGTGATGCCTTCAGGCGTTCCTGCAGTTCATTGGAGAGACCGCCAGGCTGTATGTCGGTAGGCGCAAAAAACACAGGCTTGATGGGTCTTCGAGGCCATCCGTGCTCGCTGCATAATGTAGCAGGAAGCTTATAATGCTCAAGTTTCTTTTGGAGTTTCTTGCCCCATTCAGTGTCCTTGGCGTTGTAGCTGATAAAAGCGTAGTATTTGAACTGGCTATTCATTGTCTCTGTTCCTTGATCTTTGCTTTGATTTCTTCTATGCTTTTCTTGGCATATTGTGTGTCGCTATGCTCCTCTCCGAATCCCTTTCTCAATAATTCATAAGACCTGTTATAGTATTCAAGGGCTTCCTCATACTTGCCTTGGTTGGCGTATGCATAGCCGATGTTGAAATAAGAGTAGCCCAAATCCGGATGTTCTTCTCCAAGGGTTCTCTTGCGAATCTCCAAGGCTTTTCTGTTGTTTTCCAAGGCTTTTTCGTATTCGCCCATTCGGGAGTAGGCATTGCCGATGTTATCATAGCAGATCGCAGTATTGTCATTGTTCTCGCCCAATACCTTTAATCTGGCTTGTAAAGCTTTGTTGTAGTAATCGAGACCCTCCTTGTATTGGCCAAGTACGGTATAGAGATATCCTAAGTTGTTGTACATATAGGCAGTTTTAGGATGACTGTCTCCCATGATTTCTTCACATATTTCCGTTGCTTTCAATAAATACTGCGTTCCCTTGGGGATGTCGAGGAGGTTGATGTAACACATTCCAACGTTGTTGTTTGAAATGGCAACATCCGAATGGCTGGTCCCATATACTTTCTCCCGAATCTCCAAGCCTTTGAGATAATACTCCAAGGCTTTGTCGTTGTCACCAGTTACATTGTAATACGAGCCAAAGTTGTTATAGGCATAGGCCAGGATGGGGTCGTCGGGTTCTAGCATCTTTTCTTGAATGCTGACAGCCTTTTTGATGTATTCCAACGCGTTATCTTGATCACCCATGGCCAAATAGTTGGTTCCGATGTTCATGTAAATGTTAGCGGTTTCATTATGCATTACTCCATATGCGGCCTCTGCCATATCTTTGGCTTGCTGATAATAGCGCAAAGCACTGGGATAATCACCTAACTCGGCATGGATATAACCGATGTTGTTTATGGATGCGATAAGGGTTGAGACATTGTCATCAGGATGGGCCAACGACATGCGCATAGAGCGTTGATAGTAGGAAAGTGCTTTGCTATAGTCGGCCAGATAATCGTCAACGAAAGTGCCTGCATCATTTTGCCATTCTAGTCGTGTGGTATCTAAAGCAGCGCGCAACTCAAGATAATAGGCTGCGGAGTCGTTGAGGTGCTGGACAAAAAATGTCTCGTAATAGCTATAACATCTTTTGGCTGCTTCTTCTATGTCGGCTTGTTGCACGGCTTGCGCTTTTTGAAGCTGCTCTTTTTGCTCTTGTATGGCGTGACCGCGTTGCATGATAGTGCTCACCTGAGCCCTGATGTCGCCGCGTGTACGCAACATCGAGTCAGCTTTTGTGAGTTCACCGTTCTCGATATGGTACGACACTTGACGATAGAATTCATCCAATTGGTCGTAGTCGAGAGCGGAGTAGCGTTTGGCCATGTCGGAGATCAGCTGTTCGTTGCTTTCCTGCTCGTCGTAAATATTTTGAAGAGCTTTCTGGTATTCTTCTAACGTGATTTTGTTCTCCTCTTTGAGGGCTTCTATCTCATCTTCCTTTTCTTGCAGTTGTTTTTGCAAGTTACGACGGATCTTCTTCTCTGCATTGAGTTTGTCCTGTAGTTGTTGCTCGGGCGTCTCCATGACGATGTAAAGCGGGTTGCCCGAGCGTCTATAGGTCTTCGGACACGCGTCCATGTCGACCAGTTGATAGCCTTTCTTCTTCACTGAATCCAGACGAAATTGGGTCTCGGAGATAGGGAAGGAGAAGGCGCCATCGTCACTGTTGACCAATACGGCTGTGCGTCCTTGAACGGAAACCATCGCTCCTTTTAGGCCTTGGCCCGGTACGAGTTTGCCTTTTACCATGCGGCCTTTTGTCTTCACGTAGCCTTGCTGGGTTTGGGCGACGGCAAGAAGGCTCAGGGTTAAAAGTGTTGAGAGAAGGAATAGCTTTTTCATGATCGTTTAAGTTTCATACTAATATTGTTCATTAGTTTCTTTTAGTTTGGCTTGGATTTCAGCGATTCTCTCTTTTTGCCTGACAGTGAACGGATGGCTCTTACCTGCGACGGACAAATAGATATTCAAGGCCTTGTTAAAGGCTTTCAAAGTATTTTCGTAATCGCCTTGATTCATGTAAACAGCACCGATGTTATTGTAGCTGGTTGCCACCTCGAGATGGTTTTCACCAAAAACGGATAACTTGTTTTTCAAAGCATTGTCAAGGCATTCCAAAGCCTTCTCCATGTTGCCTTGTTTAAAATAAATGATTCCTACGTTGTTATAATTGGTACCCACGTCGGGATGATTCTCGCCAAAGACCGATAAACTGATTTCCAAGGCCTTGTTGTGGTATTCCAGAGCCTTCTCAAGGTCGCCTTGTTTGCCATATACAATGCCGAAATTGTTGTAGCTTACAGCCACGTCNNGTCGGGATGGTTCTCGCCAAGGAGGGACAATCTAATCCCTAAAGCTTTTTCGTAGTACTCTAAAGCCTTCTCATAATCTCCTTTTTTCCCATATATAAACCCGATGTTGTTGTAGCTTACAGCCACGTNNGGCAGTCTAATCCCTAAAGATTTCATATAGTATTCCAGCGCCTTTTCATCTTTACCTTGTTTTGAGTATAACACGCCGATATTGCTATAGCTTATTGCGACTTCAGGATGATGCTCTCCATAGACAGACTTCCAGATTCCCAATGCCTTTTCAAAGTATGTCAAAGCCTTGTCAAGGTGGCCCTGCTCGGCATACAATGTGCCTAGGTTATTATAACATACGGCAACGTCGGGATGGCTCTCGCCAAGCACGGACAATCTTATTTCCAAAGCTTTGTCGTTGTATTCCATCGCCTTTTCATAGTCACCTAGGTTTTTGTACACATAGCCGATGTTGCTATAGCTTGTGGCAACAGCAGGATTATTCTTGCCAAGAGAAGACAGCCTGATTTTCAGAGCTTTGTTGAGGAGTTCCATAGCTTTTCCATAATCGGCAAGATATCCTGTAGCAAACTCTGCTGTTTCGTCAAGCCATTCTGCGTTAGTCGTATCAAGGCTCGTCCTCAGTTCCAAATAATAGGCCGCCGTATCATTCAAATGCTTCGACTTGAATGATTGATAGTAACTGTAACACCTTCGTGCGGCTTCCTCGATTTCCGCTTTCTGAAAGGCTTCGGCTGTTTGTAGTACTTCCTTCTCTTTCTGCAAGGCCCGATCGCGCCTTTTGATGCTTGCCACTTGTTCTGTGATGTCACCACGTGTGTTCAGCAAAGAATCCGCTTTTACCAATTCGCTGTTCTCTATGTAGTAGGACACTTGGCGGTAGAACTCATCCAGTTGGTCATAATCCAATTCTGAATAGCGTTTTGCCATATCGGCAATGAGCCTTTCATTGCTCTCTTGGTCCTCGTAGAGTTTTTGCAGATTCGTGCGGTATTCCTCTTCGCTAATTTTCTGTTGGACTTTCAACGTTTCGATCTCGTCTTCTTTTTCATGCAGCTGCTTTTGCAGGTTGCGTCTGATTTTTCGCTCTGCCGAGAGCTTATCCTGAAGCTGCTGCTCGGGCGTTTCCATCACAATGTAGATCGGATTGGAGGATTGTTCGTACTTTCTCGGACAAGAAGTGGCGTCGACCAATTGATAGCCTTTTTTGTTCACCGAGTCGATTTGGAACTGCTGGTTCGGTGTGGGAAAAGAGAAGGCTCCATTTTCTGAATTTACCAAAACGGTAGTGCGACCTTGCAAAGAGACTCTTGCTCCTTTCAGGCCTTGGCCTGGGACTAGTTTGCCGTTTTCCATACGACCTTTGGTCTTTACGTAGCCCAATTGGGTTTGGGCTGAAACTGAAAGACCAAACATCAATGTGAGAGCTATGGAAAGTAGTGGCCTCTTCATAACGTATGGATGGTTTCTCCCTGTGGCTTTTCGATGGTCCAGCCTAATTTGAGGATGGTCTTCAAAGTTGCGATGGAGGTATTGCGGTCATAGTCCTTCTCGGTCTCGGGCAGCTCGTCATATTCGACGAGGCAAGGGTGGTGCTTGCGATCACCATCGAGGGTCGGTCCCCAAGTCCAACCTTCCTTGAGGCGGCTTTGGGCCCAAGTGTCGTGTACATTGTGGGCAATCAACTCAACAAGTTGTTTCATTTCTTCCGAAAGCTGAATGTCGGAGGTGTCGATGGGGTGGGGCGTATAATCAGAATGGTTCATTTCATTAGGTTGTTTGTTCATTTGTTAATCTTCAGCCTTTCGAGAATTCCCGGTATGGCCAACATCAAAAAACTGTCGTATTTCAAGTCGAATGGGTTGATGCGGCGCAGATTTGCGAAGGAACATAGGTCGATATGGGCGGGGTCCTGGACATTTTTCTTCAATTGGTAGCGGTATTGTAACCTCTCTTTGCCAAACAGGCACTCAACATTCATGCGTTCTTTTTCGTTGAGGGGTCGGTAACCCATGATGAGTTTTTCGACCACCCACCGTGAATGTTCGCTTTTTGACAAGGCCTCCACACATTCTGCCCAAGCTTCTTCTTCGGAGATGCCTTGAGCCTTGGCATATTGAGCCACACCAGCAGCCCTCGATTCAAAGCAGTCGGCGCAATACACATTTGACAGCTCGTTTTTGACTGTGGTCAGGTCACATGCCCATTTCTTGCCATCGACTAATTGGGTCAATGGTTTTCTCAACAGGGTGCGTTGAAAGACGTTGAGTGCTGTGGCATAGCGTTGTGCGCTGTGAATGTCTTCTGCGGGTAGGTTGTCAATCCACGACCCCAAAGAATACATCCTTTGGGTCATAACGGCTTTTCGTGTGTCGATGCAAAAGATGTCGTCTTCATTGTGTCCGCCAACGAAGGAATTCACATCGTCTTCAGTCATGATGATGGCATCCTTGGGAGCATTTTCGTTCCATTCTTCTACCACACAAATCTCAATGCCGACGTAAGTGTTGGCATTCGTTGGTTCCGAACCGTTGACTGAGAGTTTGCAATAGGAGGGAAGATTGCAGAGGTATTCCTCTTTTTTCAACTCTTCTACGATTTCCTTGTTCTTGCTTACGATGGTGATGAGGGTCCCGTTTGGACGCGTCTCGTCAAAATTGGCATAATGAGCCGAAAGCGCCACTTGTCGGACTAGGCACAACATCAACGGGCTGTCGTTGGTTATGATCACTTGCAGCCGTTCTTTCGAGCCTTGCCCAATGGCAACGTTTTTAAGCTTTTCAAGGACGTAAGCTCTGGCTATATAC
The DNA here is from genome assembly GCA_002310075.1 of Bacteroidales bacterium UBA1204. The sequence goes on from DBXU01000179.1 coordinate 15,300, forward strand.
CAATTTTTGATGGTGTCGACCGAAAACTTGTCGCCATTCTTTCTAGTCAGATACTCGAAAGGTTTTTCTTTGCACAAAAGATTGCTCATGATAAGGCCTCCTTCCCATTTTTTGCTTCTATATTGGACAGGCGGTTGATGCAATTGCTGATGTCATGGCTTGTCGGGCTTTGATAGAGCCGCAGTCCAAACCAAGCCAAGGCTTCAATAATATGCTCTGTAATCCTTGATTGTTGCCATTCGAAAGCAGAATAGCCACCCCTCATGACGTGGACATACACTTGTAGTGGCATGCCAGCCTCTTTTTGCTCTTGCCAACTGACCATCAAACGAGGCATCTGTGAGACAACGGGGTCGTTCATCAGCCAATGATATATATACAATCTATATAGGTTTGCATTGATGGCACCTTCATGAATCTCTTCTATGGGCAGGAAATGACGGAGTTCTTCCTTGTTTTTCAGGCGTTCCACCTCTTCTGAATCGATGGGGTGGAACTGGCTGGTATCGAGAAGGAATATCTTCTTCATCAACCTGCCGAAGGTCTTGCCTTCAGCCATTCTTTGTAAGTTGATGAAATGGTCGGAATGAAGCACGCTGGTGGGGATGGATGATGTGGTAGTGTCCCAGTTGTATACGGTGACCGTCGTCAGCGTGATGCGTTTCACCTCGCCATCCACATTGTATTTGGGCACTTGGATCCAGTCATCGATGTTAAGCAAATGGTTCAGTCGCACATGGAGGAAGGCTACCACGCCCTTCAAGGTCTCTTGGAAAATCCAACTGAGCATGGTGCCCACGATTCCGATGGCCAAAAAATAGCGTGAGTCTTTCTTGATGTCGAAGACGATTAGCAGGCCAATGACCCACAACCCGATTACGATGAGAATGGCGATTTGGCACCAGGTTATGCCGCTCTCTTTCCTGCGAAGGCAGAAGATGTCAGTCAGTTTTGTGCATATCGAGACGACAAGGCACATGACCAAGGTCGAGACCAACATTTGGAACCAAGACTTGCCGATAATTGTCGAGAACTCTCCTATGAATAATGGAACCAGAAGCGCAGCAAGCACAAGGCCGAACAAGATTATCGACTTGAGCCAAATTTGGAGATTCAAGCTTCTCGGTTCGGAGTTTCTACTCTTATTACCCATACGTGTTTTATTCTAGAATTCTTCTCAGTGACCTAACCATATATTCTTCCATCACGGTGCAATTCTCGTCTGCTTCGATGATGGCACAAAGGTCAGCCATGAGTTCTAAACGGTCGCCTTGGGTGGCTACATATAAAGGCTTGTTCTCACGGATGCAGTCAAGTACTTCGGCGTCGTTCATCTTGTCAAACAGTTTTTCCACTTTTTCTACCGTTTCGAAGTCGGTCTTTTTAAGCATTACCCTCACTTCTTCCGATTGGATGTTTCCGTCGATGTTGGCAGCATAGAGCATTACCAGCACCTTAAATTCGTCTTTGTTGAGTGTCATAGTATGGTGGTTTTGTCGTTATTATTCAATTATGCATCGGCTTCAATAGGTCGTTCACTGTCTTCACAGGATTGAAAGTCTCAATAGGTACTTCGACGAAAATGGTGATCCAGTCGGCCATGGCACCGTTCCAAAGGCCAGGCAGTTCGAGTGCTCTCAGCTCACGGCCATCCTTTGATTTGTTGGAGATGAAACCGGTGTTAGGATCCACAAAATCCTTCAGGTTGAAGGCTTCTCCCTTGTAGTTCCAGCAGCCACACACCAAGTCGACAGGGTTGAAATGCGTCGATCCTTGGAAGATAGCTTCCTGCTTTGGATTCTTGTGGTCGATTTGTGATGATTCGATGATCTGCAAGGACACCTCGTCGTCGGCGTTCTTCACCCAGAAGGGGCCGCCACCGGGTTCGCCTTCGTTCTTCACCATGCCACAAATACGCATGGGGCGGTTGAACTTGTTGTACAAATAGTCAATCTTTTCAATGTCGTTATAGTCGTTCACGAAATCTGGAACGTCGATCATTAGCTCCTCCTTGGCGAAAAGGATGGCTTCATTGAGTTCTTCAGCGCTTACAGCACCTTGGTCTAGCATCTCGAGGTAGTCGAAAGTACGTTGCTGCAAGTGGAGGAGGAGGCCCGCCAAAACCTTTTTATATAAAATGGTGGTGTCGGCCTTGGACTCAGGCACTATGTTGTCGATGTTCTTTATGAAGACGATTTCTTCAGCGAGATCGTTGAGGTTCTCGATAAGTGCACCGTGGCCACCGGGACGGAACAGGATCTTGCCGTTGGCTTCGAAGAAGAGGAAACCTTCATTGTCGATGGCTACCGTATCAGTGGAGGGTTTTTGGCAAGAGAAAGTGATGTCATAGCGCACGCCGTATTTCTTCTCATAGTTGTCCTTCAAGGCACTAACGGTCTTTTTGAAAGGCTCTTCATGCTCGGGTGAGACGGTGAAATGCAGCTTGGCAACGCCCTCGTTGTCGGTGGCATAACGAGCGGCTTCTACCAGATGCTCTTCCAGCGCCAAACGGTTGAAACCGTCATAATGATGGAATTTCAAAAGGGCTTTGGGCAGTTTGCCATAATTCAATCCGTTTTCCAGAAGCAAGGCTTTCACGACATCCACCTTACGGCCTTCTTTTAAAAGGATGTCGATGTCGGCACCATAAAGACGATTAGCTGCTTCATTGAGGTCGTCAAAGAAAGCGAAGCTATGGATATGTGCAAAGAAAATGTCGGTGAACTTGCTATCCTCACCCGTCTCGATGAAAGCAAAGAGATCCTTGAACATACGAGAGGCAGCGCCCGAGGCGGGGACGAATTTCGTAAACTGGTAGAACTCCTTGTCGGCATCGAAGACGGCCGTCATCATGCTGACTTGCTCCTCATCGAGACGCAGAATGCCATCGCCAAGGGTGGCAGGGCGTATCAGCTGGACATATTGAGTGCCTCTTAGCAGCTGAGCGACTTGGTTTATTACTTGATTTTCAGTAATGTTTCTTTCCGAAAGTTGTTGAAGGTCTTCTTCTGAGAACTTAGGTAATATCATGGTATTAGTTTTTAAACGTTTCAAAAATAAGAAATTATGAAATGCAAAGAAAAAAAATCTCAAAAAAATTCTCAAAGTGGTTACAGCATTGAAAAAAGTTGTATCTTTGCAGCCGATTTAAGCCCAGGTGGTGAAATTGGTAGACACGC
>DBXU01000083.1:0-167 GCA_002310075.1 Bacteroidales bacterium UBA1204
TGGTAAGGAATGCCGTACTCGTCGAGTTTGGCGGCGAGGTAGTGGACTTGCTTGATACGGGTCTCGACCATCTCGAATTCGATGTTTTCCTTCAGGCCGACGGCCAGGGCATCCATGTCGCGGCCGTTCATGCCACCGTAAGTCAGGAAGCCCTCGAAGGGGATGCA
>DBXU01000083.1:204-605 GCA_002310075.1 Bacteroidales bacterium UBA1204
ATGTTGACGAGACCGTCCTTCTTGGCCGACATCGTCATCGAATCGGCATAGCTGAACATCTCGAGGGCGATTTCCTTCAAGGTCTTGTCGGCATAGCCTTCCTCACGCGTCTTGATGAAGTAGGCGTTCTCGATGAAGCGGGCACTGTCGATGTTGACCGGCACACCGTATTTGTGGCAAAGTTCGCAGGTCTCGCGGATGTTCTTCATGCTCACGGGCTGGCCGCCAACGGTATTATTGGTGACGGTGAGCACCATGAAGGGCACGTTGCCCTTGTTTTCTTTCAGCACCTTTTCGAGCTTCTCGAGGCTGACGTTGCCTTTGAACGGCACTTCCAGTTGGGTGTCGTAGGCCTCGGGCACGGTGACGTCAATAGCGAAGGCCTTGCGGCTCTCGATGTG
>DBXU01000083.1:729-905 GCA_002310075.1 Bacteroidales bacterium UBA1204
GAACGGGCGCCGCCGTAGCTCTCGTCACCTTGCATCATGGCGGCCCATTGACGGTCGCTCATGGCGCCAGTGCCGCTGTCGGTCAGCAGGTCGATGTAGACGTAATCGCTCTTCAGCATAAAGACATTCTGATGGGCTTCGTTGAGCCACTTTTCGCGTTGTTCGCGGGTGGATTT
>DBXU01000083.1:922-10499 GCA_002310075.1 Bacteroidales bacterium UBA1204
ACGCTTCTGCAAATGGTAATTCCATGATTATGTATTTATAGATAAAAGAATCAAAAGGTCAAAACAAGGCATCTAGCCTTTGTGTTTCTTAAATGTGTGCAAAGTTACGATTTTTTTATATTGGGTTTAATTTCTTTTTAATTAAATTCAAAATAACTATCTTTGCAAAAAAAGTGATTCAAATGAAAACTGCCGAGTATGACAAGCTTCAATCGCAAACCATCGATTGGTTGAGATACCCGTTGATGCTCTTGATAGTGTTGATTCACACCGACACCGCGTTACTCAATTCGATGCCGCAAGCTGGAATAAGCCTAATGTTCCATTGCATCATCAAGACCATCACAAAGCTAGCTGTCCCATTGTTTTTCATCTTTTCTGGTTATTGGTTTTTCAGGAACCCTGAGACTTTTTCTCTTGAGTCTTATGCTTCGAAGATTCTCAAGCGTTTCCGCACACTTCTCATACCCTATGTTTTTTGGAATTATTTTGTTTGGGCGTTCCAAATGCTCATTGTGGTATTGCAAGGTCATGCCAACTGGATATCCATTAAGGCCTTCCTTCCAGGCAACATCCTTGACATCATCATAGGATACGGACAAGGTTATCAAGGGATGCCAAAAGACTTTCCTCTTTGGTTCCTTCGTGATCTTATAGTAGTCTGTTTATTTACACCTCAATTATATTATCTTCTCAAAGGACGGAGACCATGGGTCTTACTACTATTCGCCTTCCTTTATCTAATGCCTTTCCCCTCGGGTTGGAATCTCATCTTCTTAAGATTCCCATCAGCTTTGTTGTTTTTCAGCATCGGAGCATATATGGGTATCCATAAACAAAACATGGTGGAAATGTCACGCAAAATACCAATATGGCTATCCGTCACAATCACAACACTTTCTTTAGTATTCCATGTTTGGCAATGTATGGTCCATGGTCAATACATAGACATAGCCAAAAACCTATTCAGCATAGTGGCGGTGATTCCAACCATACAGATTGCATCGCTTTTGGTCGAGCGCCGTCAACTGAAACCGATAGCTTTCGTAGCTGATAGCAATTTCCTGCTATTTGCATTACACCCAATCATTATGAGCTACCTTATCGTAGAACCGCTCTTGGGAAAGGTTTCAAACACTCCAATTCATTTCTGGCTGGTCTACGCATCAGAGCTACTCATACCAGCTATAGTGTGTATTGCCTTGTATGCCATTATGCATCGGTTTATACCTAAAACCACGAGCTTGTTGACTGGAGGAAGAAGTTAGGTTCTTCCAATAATGACTGAAGGTTTGTCAATCTCAGCTTCGCATCGTCGACTTCGTCGAGATCGCAGAGTGGCTAACGCCGAATGCACAGCATTTTGACGACGCAATGCGAGTCAATGACGCGAAGCGGCAGTCCGTGCGCAAAGCGACGCATATGCGAAGCCCTGAAATCGAAGATTAGCTTCGCTGAATGCAGAGCATTTCGACGGAGTCAATGGGCGACCCGACTCCACCCCGATGCTTTAGCGTCGGGTCCCTATATCGCAGCACAAAAAAAAGAAAGGCGGCCCCGTATGGGGTCGCCTTTCGGTTCATTATGTGGTAAATGACCGGCGGTCGTAGAGACGCGACATGTCGCGTCTCCACAGACTCACCTATTTCATTTATTTGACCACGGTCACACGGCGTGTGCCGACACCGTTGGCGGTGACAATGCGAACCACATACACGCCAGCATTGAATTGCGACATGTTGAGGATCACTTCGTCACTGCTCACTTCAGCGTCGTAGACCACCTGGCCGAGGACACTCATCACAGTGATGTGGTTCATGCCAGCAGCCTGGATGGTGACGTTGTCCTTGGTCGGGTTCGGGAACAGGGCCACTTCGAGGTTGTTCTCAGGAACCTCGTCGTAGTTGACGTTCACCTCAACCATCTCGGATTCGCAGTCGTCATAGACAGCCACGACACCGATAGGCAGGGTCATTGCAGGATAGCCTTCCAAACCGTAGATGACGAGCGGGAGACCGCCAGGTTCGAGGGTACCAGCCAACTCACCACCGATGTAGAGCTCATAGGAGACGACGCCTTCAGGTTCATCCCAATCAACGAAGATGGCTTCGCCATATTCAGGATCGTTCTGGTAGTAACCAGTCAGGTTCTCCACAGGAGCGCAGCCTTGCTCAGGCACGGCGCACTCTTCGCAGCTCATGGCGTAGTAGTAGTTGTTGTCGGGCAGTTCGTTGGCACCGTCATAAACAATGCGGACGCAGATTTCCTGACCGTCGCCTTCGTAGGTGTAGGTGTTGGTCGGGGCCTCAACAAAGGCTTCCCATTCACCGTCAACGAAGATCATAGCACCGAGGATACCTTCACCAGGAGTCGGAGGCGTTGTACCTTCTTCAACGTAGGCCTTCACCATCCAAGTGCCTTCAATACCAGCGTCACCGACAGACATCCAATCGTAACCTTCAAGATAGAGCCAAGAACCGTTAACATCGCCCTGGAACTCCGTCATGGCGGCAGGATAAGTGTCGTAGGTAGAAGCAGTGATGATGACCCACAAGCTTTGTGAACCATTGATGACCACAGGAGTGGTGAGGTTGACATCAACGTAGGTGGCTGCATCGCCAACACCAGTGAGGCTAATAGGCTGCGTGTAAACCAAAGTTTCAGGTGCAGTGGTACCACCTTGATAGATATCGATGCTACCAGTCATGTTGCAGAAGGGCACCAAGGAAACCTTAGTGAGGCTTTGGCCATTGTAAGCAGCCATTTGTGAAGCCGGGTGCATGTTACCATAGGAGAATTCAGCGTATGAGGTCAATCCGATGGCGTTGTAGTAAGCACCCGTATAGTCGTAAGTCAACCAACCATCGCGGTTGAAATCGGCAGGAGCAGCGTGGTTGCTGGCACCAGCAGAGACAAATTCCATGGCAGGAGCCACAAAGTTCTCATTCACACGGCAGTTGCTGTTATCGACGACAGCGTTGTTGCCTGCCACACCGTAGATCTTACCGTTTTCGGTAATGGTCACATTGACACCATCGTTGCTGCCGAACATGGCAGGAACGAACTCGTAGGTCTTGCCAGCCTCGAAGACGTAATTGTCTTGGCGGCCACCAACGTTACCGTTTTGGGCTGCAATCCAATTGGTACCACCAGTGGGGTTGGTGATGCACCAGTCGTAAGTGCCGGCAGGAATGGTGATGCTCACGCTACCGTTGGAAACAACATGGGTAGCATAGCCGCTGCAGTCAGCGTCCTCAGGAATGAGGTATTCGAAGGCATTGTAGTTAGAGCCAGTGTAAGGACCAGAGGTCGGAATCTCGTTGCCGTAAGCAGTAGCATCGGCATCAAGCAACATCTGGTAGCCAGAACCATCGCCCCAAACATTGTTCTCGGTCAGGATAACGATAACGTCGCCTTCCGGATCCGGTTCCGGATCAGGAGTGTCACCTTCAGGATATGTCCAGCTGATGGTGTTGCCATCAACGGTCACACCGTCGACAGTGCCGGCGTAGTTCTCGCAGCTCTCATACTGCCACTCAACTTCTGACCAAGGACCTTGACCGGTGCTGTACACAGCGGCCACCTTGCAGATGTAGTGCTCGCCTTCCACCAACTGGTCGGTAGCAACCTGGCAGAAGTTGTGAGTCGTATTGGCATTGAAGATAGGCTCGTGGTCGATGCTCTCGCACATCACCTTGTAGTATTCGAGGTGACGGTCGCCAGCACGGCTAGCAGTCATTTCAATGTCATCCACATTCAGACGGAACATGTCATAAGTGTTATAGTGGCGGATGGCAACGTAGCCAGTTTGGCCAGCATAGGCACTCAAGTCAACAGTGTATTGATAGTAGTTGCCAATACGGTTGTTACCGCTACGAGTGTCGGGAGTCTTGGCTCCAAGGCCCTTTGCGGTCATCGTCCATGACTGGATGGTGGTGAATTCGGAAGCGTTGGTGTTGCCAGAAGTAGAAACAGCCACGCCGAATGTCTCAGAAGCATAGCTCGGATCCTGTGCACTAGCCCAGAAGGACAGCGTACCACCAAGAGTCACCTGAGGTGAAACGAGGTAGTTGTCAGGATGCAGGGCAGTACCATTGTATGAAGCCGAGGTAGCCCACTGATCACCCGTATGAGCACCAGTTTCGTCCCAACCGGCATCAATCCAGTTGAGGGTATACCAGTTGTAACCGTCGCCATCGGCATCGATCATTGTCCAGCCGGCAGGCAAGTTCTGAGGTGTTGCACCTTCAAAACCTTCGCTCAAAGAGGTCTCACCCTGAGGATCGTCAGGATTGACAGGTTCAGGAGCAACCTGGCCTTCCCACATGGCCCAACCAGTGCGGCTCACGTAGAGGTTGTCGATACCGTAGAGGATCTCGATCATCACGTAACGGAGGTCGACAGGCTCCCAGATGCTCACCGGAGTGTCGGTGATGGTCTCGTAACCGTCGTGCTCAACCGTAACGGTGTAGTCGCCCTTGCGGAAGCTCGGGAATCTGTAGAAACCAGTAGCGTCGAGAGTGATAGGATCCATCGGATGGGCGGCTTGCTCGCCTTCGTTCAGGTTCGTGAAGGTCACCACGGTGCCTTCCGGACTGTCGGCGCTGTTGAGCAGCACGTTCACAGTGACGAGGCTGTCAATGGTCATATCCTTGTCGATGCAGCCCATGCCGCAGTCGCACATGTTGGACCACACGATGTCGCTTTCACGGTCTTCGGCAGGATACACAGTGGGTTCATCATCGCGGTTGCCTGCGTAGACAACGCTGACACCCCACTTGTAGACACCAGGTTCAACCTCGGGCCAGCTCACATCGAAGTAAGCAGTGTCGGGACGCCAAGCGGTAGCCAGCAGCACGGTGTTCTCACTGGTGTAAGGACCATCGTTGTAGCAGCTGGTGCGATAGATGTTGTAGTGATCGAGGGCGCGGTCGCCTCTCATAGCGCTCTTGGCAGGTTTCACGACAGGAGCGTTCGGGTTGATGCGCTCAGCAGTCACGGTGTTGTCGCCCTTCACGAAGGTGCGGAGGTTGCTGCTGATCAGGTTGTTGTCTGCAATAGGCGTATTACCAGCTGCAAGCACAACATCGCGGGAACCGTCGTTGAAGAAGTTGCGCATGGTCCAAACGCCACCGCCATAGTTCTCCCAACCGCTGCCGCCATCCCACCAGTCGCCATTCGGGTTGCTGTCGGTATTGCACATACCAGCAGGATAACCCAAACCACCGGCTTGGTTCACGTGCCAAATGACCCACAGGTCTTGGTCACCGCTCACAGCAACAGGCGTATCAAGATCCCAGTCAACCCATTCGCCAAGGCCAACAGGCAGATCAACGGTCTTGGTGGAAACCAAAGTACCGGCACCAGGAGTGCTGCCGCCTTGGTAAATATTGACGGTATAGTTGCCACCCACAGCACCGTATTCGGAATCGCTGAACATGGACACCTTGGTCAGCTGGAAGCCATTATATTGGGTCGTAATGCTCGTCGGATAGTGATAGCCGAACGAAGGCTGATCGGTCAGGTTCGAACGCAGAGCATCGTTGAATTCTCCTTCAAGATAGGTATGCCAACCAGCAGTCAGAGGTTCGGGAATCATGTTGAAGGTGATGTAGTCGACATAGAAGCAGTCGTCGTTGGCATCGATGATACCGTCCTTGGTGTATTGCCACTTGAAGGTGTGCTCACCAGCGGTGATGTCATACTTCTTTTCGGTCCAGTTACCAGCACCAGTGAAGCTACCCACTTGGGTGCCATCAATGTAGAAGTAACCGTAATCCCAACTGCTTTCGCAGCTGATCTTGCCGAAGAAGCTGATCAAACCATCATTCGGCACGTCGACAGTGACGCTCATGTCGCTCTGGACATTGGCAACGCCGGCGCCACCGCTCTTCNNCTCTTCATGCAGTAGGTGCCTTCATAGGGGTTGGTAGTGGTGATGGTCCAAGGATAACTGGCGCTGTTCTGCCAGGGGAACTGGGTGAAGTCGCCAGTCTCGAAGTCTTCGATGAGGGCATTGTAGAAGTCGAAGTCCCACCAAACCTTCACGAGCTCTTCGCCATCGACCTCGACGGTTTCGGCGCAGACGTGGGCGGGAGCAACGAAGTTCTCGTCCATGATGAAGTTGACGTTGTCAACCTGGCCGTTGAGTGCCACGTCGAAGGGCAGCTCGTGGTTGGTGACGGTGGTCTGGTAACCTTCCTTGTTGGCGACAGCGTTGGTGTAATGACCAACGTAGACCTGAACATGGTAGTAACCGTTCTCGTCGGTGGTGGCAGTGTAGACGTGCTCGTCGCCGAACTCGTCGGTGCCGGTGATGGTCACGGTGACGCCAGCAATCGGGGTCTCGCCGTCCTGCTCGTAGGCATAGCCGTTGATACCGGTGGTGTTGCTGTAGCCGCTCACCTTCACGGTGACAGGATCACTCGGAGCGCTTTCGCCTTCGTCGTAGATGGCGGTCACATAGAATTCATAGCCTTCCATGTTGTAGGTCAACTCGCTGGCGGGAACCGTAAAGGTGGTCTGGCCAATCTGGTTGACAGTGGTCTCACCGATCTTCTCACCATCCTTGTAGATGAAGTAGTAACGGTAGGTACGGTCGACCACGGCGTTCCAAGTCAAAGTGACGGTCTCACCTTCGAAGATGGTCTCGTCGGAAGCTCTCAGGTTCTGAGGGATGTTGAGGTGGGTGGTGAAGCCCCAGATCGGGCTGCTCACGCCTTCAGGGCAAGCGCCGTTGTTGAACTCAACGTGCCAGAAGTAGTTGGTGTTGTTCCAGAGGTTGCGCACAGTGTAGCTGTTGACCATGTCGGTGCTCCAGCTGCCGTCCTCGGGATAGATGATCGTCTGCGGGTGGCCCACCTGCGGATGGTAGGTGCTACCGAAGACAAGACGCCAACCGGTGGCATATTCGGGAACCATCCAACGCAAAGTGACGCTGGCGGGCTCGAGGCCGTCGGCATTGTCGGCCGGCTCCGGGTTGAAGGCAAAGCCTTCAGCCTCAATGGCCGGGCAAGGCATCTCGTCGACGTTGATGTAGACGGTGTAGTCAGCCTGCGTGGCGGAGGCAACCAGATAGTAGGTGCCAGCCGTCAGGCCGAGGTTCTCGATGACAGGACCGGCGCTGATGGACAGAGCCTCGCCACCACCAGGAGTCGGGGTCGGACCAGGAGTCGGATCAGGAGTCGGGTCGGGAGTGGTGCTAGCAGTATTCACTGTAACATCGTCAATCCACACTTCGTAAGCATCATAGTTGACATCGTGGAAGGCAATCCACACTTCTTGACCGGCATAGGCGCTGAGGCTAACAGTGTGCTCACGCCAGTTGTCGTAACGGTTGTTCATGTGGCGGACGCTCTTTCCAGCAGGTCCATTGCCCTTGGCAGCGCCAGACCACACTTCCGTGAAGTCGGCAGCGGTCGGCTGGGCAGCAGTAGCAACGCAAACCGAGAAGCTCTCGGGATATTCATCGTTGGCGTTGTCGGCCCAGAAAGTAATCGTCGAGTTATTGTCAACGGCATACTTCTGAGGTGAAACAAGGTAGCTGTCGGTGTCGTAGGAACCAACATAGTCGATGAACGAGTAGCACATGGCAAAGCCGGTACCACCGTGGGCAACCTCAGTATAGTCATAGCCACCAGGATTTTCGTCGCTATGGACCCAAGTGCCTTCGTCTGCATTCACGTCAATGACGGTCCAGCCGTCAAGGCCATCCTCGAAGTCATAGGTGATGGCATCGCGGTCGCGGTTACCGCCCTTGAAGATGATGTTCTGACGGTTGGTGGTCGAAGTGCTCATCGAATAGGTCTGCGTGGCAGCATCATAGGCGTTGTCGTCGTTATAAGCATAGGCCATGCCAGCGAAGCCCGGGTTGTGGGTCTGCCAGCTGATGGAACCTTGCCAGTCACCATTGTTGCGTTGGCAGAGGATCAGGATGTTGCTGTGGCCGTCCCAAGCGAAGCTGCCCTCGTTAAAGACGAACTCGTTCCATTGACCAGCCGTAGGAAGCACGCTGTTACCCGTGTAAACGAGGGTCATGCCAGCGGTGGTGTGCGAGGTGCTCGTCAAAGCGGCATCGTCCACGTTGGCCATCCAGATGCTGATGTTGTTCTGGGGCGTTGTGCAAGTCATTGAGGAGACAAACCAGCTCAAGCTCGTCATCGGGGCGGTGGTCACACCAGCCTCGGTCAGCTCGGTAGCGAGGAAGAGGTTCTCAGCAAGTGAGTATTTCCACAGGGTGTGGAAGGGGAAGTAGGTCGAAGTGTTGGTGCCTTCACCGATCTGAGCCTCAAACGGGGCAGCAGCAGCGCCGCCTTCGCCGCCGTTCAGGCCTTGGTAGTTGTTGTCTGCCATCGGGTGAGGCAGCTCCTCGCCTTCTTGCTTGTAGAGGGCCACCTTGCCGTTCTCGGCAGTGGTGTCAACCCAAGCATTGAGGATCACGTCGTTCTCAACCGTGAACTTGTACACACCGTCAACGCCTTCCGGAATCTCGGGGAAGGGCAAGGTGTAGTCGTTGTGCAGTTCGGTAGGAGTGATCTCTGAAGGAATGCCTTCGTAGCTGAAGCCAGCTTCGAGAGGCTCGCCGTCGTTGAGTTCGTAAGCAACTTCAACGACATCGGGGCATTCGGGCGTGTAGAGTTCAACTCTCACAGGCCAGATGTGGGCAGCACGGTCGCCTTCGGTGATGGCGACAAACTGGCGCTCGATGATGCCAGCTGCAGTGCTGTTCGTACCCATGGTGAGTTCGACGTCGGCATCGGCCACCACATCGAAGGGCAGTTCCTCGCCTTCAACGCTGAACATGCCATCGCTCGGCGTAAAGTCGAGAACGGTCACGGTGTAGAGAGGACCGTCGGTGTACATCGTGAATGTGAAGGGCTCCATCCAAGCACCGGCAGGGCGAACGCCCAGATCCAAAGTGTCGATGACCTCTTCGCCTTCAGCGTTGACGTACTTCACGTGGAGGTTGTCCTCGAAAGTAGGCTCGTCAGGCTCGTCGCCGCCTTCACCAGCAGTGTAGGTGAAAGTGGTCTTGGGCATGTAGTTTGCCGGATAGGAGACCTGACCAGAATAGCCATTATACTGATAGTAACCAGCACCTGAGGCAGCAACGCCATAGAAAGTAGCGCTTGAGTAGTTACCTGCTTCACTCACATAGGAACCAATAAGGAGATTGCCTCCATTATAGGTGTATGGGGTGCTGAAGGTCACCGTCATGGTGCTACCAGTACCATTAAGGGCACCTTCGTAAACCACGGTGCCCACACTAGGACCGTTCACTCCGCTCAGCGTAGTGCTTGAAACTTCAGCAAGATATACTTGCCATGTAGCAGTCCAAGCCTGATAGGCAGAGGAACTAATGTAGAATGTCATGCCGGAGATTTCTCCGCCATTCATGGCTGCAAGATCAGCAGCCGGGATAACGAACTCAGAATTCGTTCCTTCGGCATCAGCCCACGAACCATACACAGGAAGATAGCTGGTCGTTTGCGTACCGTCGTTAACGGTGAGTTCATCTGCTCTCACAAAGCCAGTAACAGCAAGCAAGAGCATCATCATCAAAGAAAATACTTTCTTT
>DBXU01000083.1:10572-10817 GCA_002310075.1 Bacteroidales bacterium UBA1204
GAATGAATTGTCTTCAATATCCGTTTAGGGGTCGGATGCATGTGTCAAAAACGCGTTTTTGTTGTAATTACATTGGAATGACTGTCAACTATAATTGTACCCTTAGCCATTTTGTGGAATAGTAGGATACTTTTTGTGGATTTTAAAGATACATTATAAAAAGAGAGTCAATCTGGGCTTCGCCCCCCCCCACGCGCTTCGCGTCATTGCGAGGCCTCTTTCCGTGAAAACGGAAGAAGCAATCC
>DBXU01000083.1:10871-22277 GCA_002310075.1 Bacteroidales bacterium UBA1204
TCCTCGCAATGACGCGAAGCGGCTGTCCGGCGCGAAGCCCTAAAATCGAAGATTAGCTTCGCTGAATGCAGAGCATTTCGACGGAGTCAATGGGCGACCCGATTCCACCCCGATGCTTTAGCGTCGGGTTATATATAATAAAAAAGGGCGACCCTTGGGTCGCCCTTTAATATCCATATAAGTCTTAGGATCAATACACCAAGAACTTGAGGCTGGTGGTATTGCTGCCTTGGCTGAGGCGCATGATGTAGGCGCCACTGCTCAGGTTGTCCATGCTGACGTTCACTTCGTGCATGCCTTCGGCGAAGCGGCCCATGTCTTGGCTCATCACCATGCGGCCCATCATGTCGAACACCTGCAGGCTAACGCTGTTGTTGCCCTTGGCTTCGAAACGGATGGAAGCGGTTTCGTGAACGGGGTTAGGATAGATGTTGGCGCTCATTTCGGCCACAACGGGGTTCTCAGGCACGTTGTCGAACTCCTTCTTGTAGTTCTCGCAACGGAACACGCCACGGCCGTAGGTAGCGGCGTAGATGACACCCGTGTTGTAGACACCAGCATAATCGGTGATGAAGTCGCCTTCCTCCGTGTGGTTGATGGTCTGCTCAGCTTCCTTATAGACCAGTTGTTGCTTCAGTTCCATGACCGGCACTTCGCCCATCATATGGCCATCGGCAGCCCAGTTGGGTGAAGCGATGTTGTCGGTGCGGTAGATGCCGCGTTCGGTGCCGATGATGACATCGCCAGTGCTCATATCGATAACGGAGCTGTAGACGGGCATCTTAGGCAGGTTGGCTTGTTTGCTGGTGAAGGTCGGGCTGCTTGAAAGGGCGTTGGTGGAATAGAGCACATAGCTGTCATTGCCATAGTTGCCGAGGGTGACCACGACGTTGTTGGCGTTGCGCGGGTCGACGGCGACAGAGGTGACGCACTGGCCACTGGTGGGCAGTTCAATCTCGGTGGTGCTGACGACGCAGTAAGCACTGTCGAAAGTGACGGAGTTGGCGTCGACAACATCGAGGATGCCGCTCACGCGGAAGAGCTTGCCGTTCTTCATACCGACAAACATGTCGTCGCCATCAGCGGAGAGACCCATGCAGAGAGGCTCACCGGTGAAACCAGTCTTACCACTGTTGGCCAAGCAATACCATGTGGGAGCCACACCAAATTGCAGAGACTCGAAAGTCATATAAAGAGCATTCGTGAAGCTGACGAAGAGGCGTGCGCTGATGGGATCGTGAACCTCGATGGAGTCGCCAGCGTGCAAGCTGGAAGTCAAAGTATAGTTGAATGGGTACTCGTTGTTGCTCATGCATTGTAAAGTGGTACCCGAAGCGATGGTTTCGCCAGTGGTGTTCTTATACCAAATGGTGGCAGGGTTGGTATCGTCGTTGAAGCTTTCGAACAGCATGATGGGCATGCGGAACGAAGAGGTGCTGATGCTGAGGTTCTCGAGGAAGTTGGTGGAGACCCAGTCGGCGCCTGCGGTCTGTGTACGTTGGAAGCCACCACCTTTATAGGTGACGAACATGGTATTGGGGTTGATCAACGAGATGGCGCAAGGGCCAGCTTCAGCACTTGCATCGTAAGCACCATCGTTGTAACCATTGGCGTTCATCCATTCGCCGTAGGCGACGGAGTTGGTGTTGGCATCGCCTTCGATCTTCACGGTGCCGTGGTCGAGGCCAGCGGCCAGGACGCGGGTGTCATTGCCGCTGTAGGCAATGTTGAACATACGAGTGGTGATATAATTACGGTTGCAGTTTTTGAAAGTAAATTCACCACCATGGAGCGTACCTTTATAGATACCACCATTGGTACCGATATAATACTCGTTGTGGTTGTTGGGGTTGTAGGCCATGGCACGGAGACCAATGTGGAGATAGGTATCAGAGATGTAAGAATCGCTACCGCCATCGGTGAGCTGGCTGGTGAGATAGTTGCCGGTGCCAGAAGCAGGACGGGTAAGTTGCCAGAGGTTTTGGCCCAAGATATAGAAGATGCCGTCGTTGTCAGGGTTGACCACGATGCCATGATGCATGAGGCCATAGCCAGCATACACATTGTGACCTTGGTTAACGGTGACGTTAGGCAGAGCGATTGCCCAAGTTGCGCCTTGGTCATAGGTCACATAGATACCGGTATGGGTACCATCGGCCTTGATGCAGGCGGCATAGAGCACGTTGGGGTTGCTGGGGGCGGCAGCAATGTCGAGCAAAGCAGCAGCCGTGGGCAGTGCGATGATGTTGTGGTCTTCATCGTATTGGATGGAGCTCTCAGAGTGGCAAACCATGTCGTCGGCGGTGCCGATATAAAGCTTACCATCAACAGAAGCCATCACCTTTTCGCCTTCGATGACTTTCACCTCATCGGCAGCACCTTCAACGGCGACGTTCCAAGTAGCGCCTTTGTCGGAGGAGTATTTCAGTCCGCCGTCGGTGGCAGCAAACAACTTGTTGCCAGCAATGGCGAGGTC
The DNA here is from genome assembly GCA_002310075.1 of Bacteroidales bacterium UBA1204. The sequence goes on from DBXU01000083.1 coordinate 13,348, forward strand.
GTTGACGAAACTCCAAGCTTCGACGTCATTCATAGAAGGTTTCGTGCTTTCAATAAGGGTGAAAACATCGTCTTCGAGCTTCCAGATGCCGTTACCGACAAAGCTGTTGTCGTAGGATTGTTGATCGAGGCCGTTGTAAGTGGCAGCGTTGTTGCCATCGCCCGTGCCGACATAAATGACACCGTCAGCATCCTGAACCATGCAACTCACCATGAGGCATTTGTCACCAACTTGGTGCCAAGTGATACCGTGGTTGTATGACTTATAGACGCCACCGCCCATGGAACCGATATAGACCACACCGTTGGGGTTGCCGTGTGAATTCTTACGGTTGTCGTAAAGGACAGCAGTGGTTTGGCCGCCCATGTTGTTGGGGCCCATGCTGAGCCAATACAAAGGCGATTCAGGCTCGTAACGCGTGACGCTCTGTTGTGCCTTAAGCATCAGGGCGGGATCGATCAAGCCCGTGTTCTGGTTGGCACGAAGCTCGCTCATGAAAGCTTCGCCAGTCTGGTTGTCATTGCGGGGAACATAGTGTCCACCATTGTCAGCGATGGCCATCGCTTGACCTAAGATCATGATTACCAAAAGTAAACTGAAAGGTAAAAATCTCTTTTTCATATCACGAATTTTAAATTTAACTATCTGTTTTATACGCGTTCTATACGTAGTTTATACTATTATTCATAATAGAATGGTCTGCAAATATAGAACATTCTCCCGAAGAAAAACCAAAAAGAGGAAAAAAATTTTGATTTTTTTCTCAACAGGGCAATTTCAAAACTTTGGGATGCTTAGAATGGGCGCATCGATTCTTCGGGCAGCCAGCCCAGGCTTCCATTGGCGATTCTGATCTTGTTCCAGCCGCTCGATTGGTCAAGGATGGTCACCTTGGAGCCTTCGTGCAACACGAAAAGATCGGTGCTCGAGGCATTGGGTTGGCTTTTCACGTTGACGGTAGGACTCATGATGATGGCGTGGTCGCAATGCAACGCTTCATGTTTAAGCTGTATAGCAAACACGGCAGACAAGACAGTGGCAACCAACATGAACAAACCGACAAAGAAGCCCAGTTTGCGCAATGCCAGACGTCGTCCGCGGAAAAAGAGGAATGCCGACAAGAGCAGCAAGGCAAACACGACCAGCGACACCTCGGCCCATCCGTCTGACGAGAACAATGCCTTGAGTCTTTGCCATCCCCTGCTGATGAATGACTGGGGAACAGGTTCAATCTTGTCGACGATGGCCAGGTTGGCAATGGCCAAGTTGGTCTTGATGTCGTCGTTGCCCGGGTCCAGCTTCAGGGCTTTCTCGTAGTAATAGATGGCCATGGGAAAGTCGCTGCGCTTATAGCTGGCGTTGCCCATGTTATAATAAAGAGTGGCCGACTCGACATCGGCGTCCAAGATCTTCTCGTAAAGCATCAAGGCGGTGTCATAACGGCCCGCGTTATAGGCCTCGTTGGCTTCATCGAACCATTGCGTCTCCTGCTGTTGTGCGGCCAGAGGCCATGAAAATGCCGCCAAAAGCATTATTAATAATAAGGTGTTTCGTTTCATCATTGTTTCTCCTTTCTTGAGCGAGCGTCACAGACGCTTCTCCGCTTTGGTGATTACTTCAAGGCCTTTCTGATAAAGGTCGTCCATCTTGGCTTCGGCATTGCCCGGAGCGAAGCGGGCAAACTCACAGCTGTTGAGTGCCTCCACAAACTGGTTGGTGAGTTCCTCATCGACGTTTTTCTCCTTCATGGCTTCGCTTACGGTGTCCATCGACAGCTTCGACTGCTCAATGCCCATCTTGTCTGCGATGTAGCCCCACAAAGCCTGCGACATCTCGACGTAGAAATGGTCTTGGTCCTTGACTTTCAAGTATTGGAAAGCCTTCTTCAGGCGGCCTTTGGCCACCCTCTCGGCTTTCTTGTTGCGCGTGGCTGCAGTGTCCTGCTTCATCTTTTCGCGGTTCTTCGACACAAGCAAGGCGATGAGGAAAGCCAACAATAAGGCAAGCAGTACAACGTAATAAGGCGTCGACCCGAAGAACAGCGAGTGTGCTGGCCTCAGGTGGGCGTTGCCTGTCTCGATATGGCGGATGTCGCTACCTAGATATTTGATGCCTTCCTGGTTGGAAGCGTATATATTGTTGTTATCGTCGCCGCCAGCGCCTTTGGTGACGTTGATTTCGAAGGGCTGCGACTTCAACGTATTGTATGCGTTGTTGGCAGGATTGAAGTATGCAAACTCGATGGCGGGAAGGGTGAACGAGCCTGCCCTACGCGGGATGACGAGGTACTCGGCTTTCTTGGTGCCAGCCAAGCCTTGTGAGGTGACGTCAGTTGTGGCGGTGACCTTGGGGTCGTAGATCTCGAAGTCGGGCGGGAAGACTGGCTCAGGCATCTGAAGCAGTTCTATATTGCCTGTTCCACTGACCGTGAGCGTCAGGGTGAAGGCATCGTTGGTGCTCAGCTCAGTCTTGTCGATGTCGGCATTGAAAGTGTAGTTGCCCACGGCACCCGCGAAAGCATCAGGACGGCCTTCGACAGGCAGGTTCTTCACATCGATGGTCAGCGGTGAGGCAGTGAGTTCCTTCTTGACGTTGACATAGTTGCGGTTGAAGAAAGAATCGTTGAAGAAGTCTTCAAAGGGGTCGTAGCCACGGCGGCCGTTGCCGCTCTGGGTACGCACCTGGGCGAGGCATTCGATCGACATTGGGTCGACGACGAACTTGCCTGAACGCTGCGGGACGACGACCATTTTCTGGATCTCGGCCACAGTATATTCCACGCCGTTGACGTATTCGCTCGTCTGACGCAGAGCACCTCCGTTGTTGTCGGAGATATCCTTGGTCCAAGCTCCTGCATAAGAGGGCATCTTCGACACCGACAACGACGACACCGGCACCTTCGTGTATAGCTTATACGTCAGGATCACCTGCTCGCCCACATATACCGACTTCTTCGAGGGGATGACTCTCAGGAAAAGGTCCTTGCCGCTGACTTGCGGGTCGTTGGAACTTTGGGTTTGGCCTTGTCCCGACCCTGTAGCGGCAGGAGCGCTCTGATGACTGCCATCGTCGGGCACCACCTTGATGTCGAAGGGTTCGCTGGTGATTTTGTTGCCTTTCACGTTCAGCGATGCCGAACCGATGTGGAAAGTGCCTTCCTTATAGGCTTGCAAGGCATAGGTATAGGTGTTTTTGATGGTGTGCGACATCGAACCGTTGACCATCGAGAAGCTTGAACTCGAAGAGGTGAATGGGCCTCCCACCACGGTGAAACCATCAAACGATGGTGCCGAGAAGTTCTTGCCTTCGGCGTTGGCTTCAAAAACCACTTGGAAACGCTCTCCCACCATCACTTGCTTTTTGGAGGAAACCGTCAGCCTGGTGTCGTCTTGGGCCCAAAGTGCCAAAGGCACTGCACATACGAGGAATAATACTAACCTGAGTGTTCTTTTCATATTACCAATCCTTATCGCTTTTCTTTTTGGGTTGTTGTCTTACTTTTTGTTCGTTGACCTTTTCCATGGTCTTCTTCTCTTGGTTCTCAAGGGCATCCAGCATGCGCTGCGCGTCTTCTTTCGACATCTGTTGATTTTGCTGCTGTTGCTGGTTTTGTTGCTGCTGTTGCTGTTGGTCTTGATTCTGCTGCTCCTGCTGTTGCTCTTGTTGTTGGTCCTGCTGTTGGTCCTGCTGCTGTTGTTGCTGGTCCTGGTTCTCGCCCTCGCTCTTCTCGAAAATGGCAGAGACTTCCACGTCGAAGTCGGGCATGGTAAAGAAATCGCCCATGGGTTGCACCTTAACGGCGGTGTCACCCACTTGATGTATGACGTATTCCTTAAACTGATAGCCAGGCTCTGGCGCATTGCGTAACGCAACCGTCTCACGTCGTGTGGCTTCGGTTTGGTCGAGGAGGACATGGCCGCCTTTCAGCGTGGTGTCGGCGTTGACCTTAAAATAGTCAGTGGCTTCCACAAAGTTGGCTTTCACCGTCACGTCAGTGTCGAGCATCTGGAAGACGTTGTCATCGCTGACGGGTGCCGACTCGCTGGCATCACTATCGCTGATCACCTGCAGGTCGCCCAGCTGGTAGCCTTTGTCGGGTCGCACGATAATGCCGACGTTGTCGCCCGGTTTCACCAAGCTATCGCTCACCGCAATGGTGCCATGCGACACAGTGTCGATACTGACCTTAAGAGCCGTGCGGAAGGTGGCCGTCACCGTCACATCGTAGTCGGGCATCTGGAACGTAGTCTTGTTGACCGGCACCGTGTCGTTACGGCTGCCCGTGCGATAGACGATGAACTTGTCAAGCACATAGTCTTCATCGCCTTGGGCTTCGAGGGTAACCTGTTGCCCGGCAACGGCCTTTTGGCGGTCGGCCTTCACAGTACCGTGCGGGATGTTCTTCTCAATCTCTACCTTATGCGCTTTCTTGAACTCGGCCGTCACCAGCACGTTGAATTTAGGCATGATGAAGCTGTTGCCGTTCACTTGCACCTGCACCTCCTTGTTGTCGGCACGCACCACAACGTATTGTGACAAAGCATAGTCCTCATCGGGCCTTGCCGTCAGCGTGACACGCTGCCCATTAAAGGCCTCCTTTTCATTGGCTTCCACCCTACCGTGTTCGGGCTGCACGACCCAGATCTTGCTCTTGACGAGATGGGCTCGACAGAATTCGAGGTTGTACAAGGCATCGGCATTGTCGGGGTTCATCTTCAGCGCAACCTTATAAACATTGAAGGCATCGTAGTACTTGTTTTGTGCGAGAAGGCAGTTGCCCATGTTATACACGGCATCCGACTTCAGCTTGACATCAGGCGATAGTTCCAACACTTTCTGGAATTCGGAATACGCCGTGTCGTACGACTGCTTGGCATAATATACGTCACCCAGATTGAACTGCGCCTTCGCATTGTTAGGCCTAATCTCCAAGGCTTTCCTGTAGTTGGCGATGGCCTTCTCGTAGTTGGCACTCTTGTAGTTGCGGTTGCCCTTCCGGATGGCCTTCTCGTCGCTCTGCGCCGAAACGGCAAGGGCAGAGCACAAAAAAGCAATGAGAATTATATATCTACTGAACCTTTTCATCTTTCATTCCAAAAATGTTAAACTTCCTTTCCCAGGCTCTTTTTCCCGACGACATGAAAAGCTCCACAAGGAGCAGCAGGATGGCAAAGCCCACAAACCATTGGAACTGGTCCTCATAGTCGGTGAACACCTTGGCTTCGATCTCCGACTTGTCCATCTTGTTGATGTCGTCATATATTTTCTCCAGACCTACGTTGGAGTTGCTGGCGCGGACATACAATCCGTTGCCTGCCGCAGCGATTTTCTGCAGCATCTGTTCGTCGAGGCGTGTGATGATGGTGTTGCCGTTCTTATCCTTACGGTAGCCTATCTGATGGCCATATTGGTTATACTCAGGAATGGGGGCACCATCGGCGAGACCCATACCAATGGTATAGATCTTTATGCCTTTCTTGGAGACGAATTCGGCCGCTTTCACGGCAGCATCGTTCTCGTGGTCCTCGCCATCCGAAATGATGACGATGGCCTTGCCATGATCATCGTCTGAGAATGACTTGAAAGCCAAATTGATGGCTTCGGCGATGGCAGTACCTTGCGAGGCCACCAAGCTGGTGTTAACCGTCGAGAGGAACATCTTGGCGGCTGAATAGTCGGTGGTGATAGGCAGTTGCACAAAAGCCTTGTCGGCAAAAACGATAACGCCGATACGGTCGCCTCTCAGCTCACTGATAAGCTTGTTGATGGCCTGCTTGGAACGTTCCAAACGGCTTGGCACGATGTCTTCGGCATTCATCGAATTGGAAACGTCGATGGCCAAATACAAATCGATGCCCTCGCGTTTCACCTCCTCCATCTTGGAGCCGCTTTGCAGATTGGCCAAAGCCAGTATCAGCGAGGCCACCATGAGGAGGAATACGACAAACTTGAAGTTAGCTCTTCGGTCCGAGCGGTTGGGGACCAGATAATCGCGCATCTCGATTTGGGCAAATCTTTTGAAACGCTTTTTCTGTCCCACACGGAACAAGATATAGATGATGACCAATACCGGTATGATGGCCAACCAGTAAAGGTATTCGGGATGTTCAAATCGCAATACGTTTTCCATAGTCTTAGTCCGTTATAGTCCTAAAAATGGTTTTACGCAAAAGGAACTCGAGCAGCAGCAAGGCAAGGGCCCAAGCCACCAGGGGATAGAACTCTTCGTGAAGGCGGCGGAACTCGGTCACCTCGATCTTGGAGCGTTCCAGCTTGTCGATTTCCGTATAAATTTCATCCAACTTTTGGTTGGAGGTAGCGCGGTAATACCTTCCACCCGTCGAGTTGGCGATGGTGGTCAACAGCTTTTCGTCGATTTCCACCCTCATCTGCTGGATCTGGGTCCCGAAAGGCGTTTGCACCGGATAGGGTGCCGTACCATAGGAGCCCACGCCAATGGTATAGACACGGATGCCAAACAGTTTGGCCATTTCAGCGGCAGTATAAGGGTCGACGGAACCGGCGTTGTTCATACCGTCAGTAAGCAGAATGACCACCTTCGAAATGGCTTCGCTGTCCTTCAGACGACTAATGGCTGTCGCCAATCCGTCACCTATGGCGGTGCCGTCGTCGATGAGGCCATTTTTCATCTCGGCCAGCATGTTAAGCATCACACCGTGGTCGGTGGTCAGCGGCACCTGTGTAAACGACTCGCCCGAGAAGATGACGAGACCCATGCGGTCGCCGGGACGGTCGTTCACGAAGTCGGAAGCCACGCGCTTGGCAGCCGTCAAACGGTCGGGTTTAAGGTCGCGCGCCAACATGGAGCCCGACACGTCCATCGCCATCACGATGTCGATGCCTTCGATATTTGAGGTCGAGTTAGTAGAAGAACTCTGCGGACGCGCCAAAGCCACGATGAGCAAGGCGAGCGCCGCCAGCTTCAAGGCAAATAGAAGATGGCGCAGATAGGGCTTCCACGATTTGGGCAGCTTGGCGAGACCGCTCAAGTCGGAGAAACGCACTGAAGCTTCCTGTTTCTTATGGCGCACCACATACCAAAGGATGGCCAACGGCACGAGCAAAAGGAGCCAAAGCAGCTTGGGATTCGCAAATTCAATATTCTCAAACATCCTTTACCTCCTCTTTCTCGGCCACCATAGTCTTGTCCGCTTTCATTTGTGCTGCAGCGGCTTCTTTGGCTTTCATATCTTGATAATGCGTATAGCTTTCGTTGACGAAGTCCGTCATGCTGTTCATGGCGTTCTCGCTCTCCAAATTAGAGCTTGAATATTTGGCGAATTTCACCAAGTCGGCGACTTCCATGGTGTCCTTCAGCTTATCGTAGGTCTCTTTCGGGAACTGCAGCGGCTTGATCTCTTCCAGGATGTCGTCGGTAGTCATCTCAACAGCGTTGACACCAAACTGCCCTTCGATGTATTCGCGGACGATGTCGGTCAACGTCGAGAAGTATTCCTTTACCTTGCCCGACTGCCAAAGCTTCTGTTGACGCAATTCCTCGAGGTCGCCGATCGCCTTGTTGTAGGGTGGGACGGCAGGAACTCTGACGAATTCGCCATCTGCAGCTTTCTTAGCCTTACGACGTTTGTTATAGAACCATATCCCCATGCCCAAAAGAACGGCAATCAAAACCGCCAAAACCCAAGGAAACACCTCTTTCATGGTGATGGGGGCAGCGAGGGGCTCCACGATGGGCTTGTAGGCCAAGGTGGTGTCGACCGTAATCGTGGTGGCATACAAATCAACGGGGTCCGTATAGGCTTTCAAGCGGTTCGGATCGTCGAACGACTTGGCATAGGTCAGGCCGACAGCAGGCAGTCGGATTTGGCCCGTGTCGAAAGTCATCAACGTAAGCTGTTGGCGTACGATGACATTGCTATCGGCATCGGCAGTACGTTCCACATTGCCACGCTTGACGATGTCAATCTGTTCCGACAATGAGTCGCTGGCGAAGTCGTTCCATTCCACAAACCACCCGTAAGGCGCTTTCATGCTGAGGTCGAGGGTGAACGGCTTGCCGACTTGCACGTGGGTGTCGCCGACCTTACCTTCCACCTCCACCTGTTGTGCCTTCAAACTGGTAAGCAGGGTGAACAGGGCCATCAAAAACAAAACATATTTCTTCATCTTCTTGCCTCCCTTTTCTTAAAGAGTTGCATCAAAGGTTTCACGTAATCCTCACCCGTGTAGATATGGGCATTGTCGATGCCATGTTTGCTGAATTCACGGTTGAGTTCAAGGGACTTGTATTGTATCATCTGACGGTAAGCCTCGTTCCATGCGCGGCTTGAAGTGTCGACCCAGCGTTCCTTGCCCGTCTCCGAGTCACGGAACTTCACCAGCCCCACCTTGGGGATGTCCATCTCGCGGCGGTCGGTGATACGCAATGCCACCAAGTCGTGCTTGTTGGCTGCGATTTGCATCTCCTTCTCGAAGCTTTTGTCCGTCATGAAGTCGGATATCAGGAAGGCGGTGGTGCGACGCTTGATGGCCGAGGTCAAGAAACGCAGGCCTTCGCCGATGTCGGTGCCGCGTTCCGTTGGCTCGAAGTCGACAATCTCACGGATGATACGAAGGATATGCGAGCTGCCTTTCTTGGGCGGGATGAACTTCTCGATCTTGCTGCTGAAGAAGATGACGCCCACCTTGTCGTTGTTCTGGATGGCAGAAAACGCCAAAACGGCAGCCAGCTCGGCAGTCAGGTCACGTTTCGACTGGCTCTGCGAACCGAAGTCATTGGAACCCGACACGTCGATGAGCAACATCACTGTCATCTCGCGCTCTTCTTCGAAGATCTTGACGAAAGGCTTGTTGAAGCGGGCAGTGACGTTCCAGTCGATGTTACGGATGTCGTCACCATACTCGTATTCGCGCACCTCGCTAAAGGTCATACCACGCCCCTTGAAGGC
>DBXU01000083.1:22294-22896 GCA_002310075.1 Bacteroidales bacterium UBA1204
AGGCCTCGCGTCTTGATCTCGATTTTTCGGACCTTTTTGAAAATTTCTGTTGATTCCATTTCCCAACTCTAAACTCTCAACTCTAAACTCTCAACTAATTACGGCACCTCAATGGTATTCAGGATCTCGTTGATGATTTCTTCGGTGGTGATGTTTTCAGCCTCTGCCTCATAAGTCAGGCCGATACGATGGCGCAGCACGTCGGGTGCCACGGCACGGATGTCTTCGGGGATGACATAACCACGATGCTTGATGAAGGCATAGGCCTTGGCTGCCAGTGCCAAGTTGATGGTGGCACGCGGTGAGCCGCCATAGCTGATCATGTTAGCGAACTTCTTCAGCTTGTAGTCGCTCGGGAAACGTGAGGCAAAGACGATGTCGGTGATATAGTTCTCGATCTTTTCGTCAAGATAGATCTCGCGGCACACCTCGCGGGCTCGGATGATGTCTTCCGGCTTCACCACGGCGTTGATTTGGGCGCCAGCGTTGGCGATGTTCTGACGGAGAATGAGTTTCTCTTCCTCTTTCTTGGGATAGTTGATGACGACCTTCAGCATGAAACGGTCCACCTGAGCTTCGGGCAGCGGATAGGTACCTTCCTG